>NC_007908.1:4500000-4712337 GCF_000013605.1 Rhodoferax ferrireducens T118 | reverse complement strand
ATTAATTTCTGTGGATAGTTGTAGATTGCCGTAGCGCAAATTGTAATTTATCAAGCATTTGTCCACAAGCCGAGAAAGGCTGCTAACGCAGGCTCGTGTTGAATGCGGCGGACCACGCGTTCAAGGCGGTTCAAGAGAGAATTTGCCGTGGCCTGGAAAGTTTGCGATAATCACCGGTTCCTCTGAACGTATTGGGGGAGTTAAGACTGCGGCCCGGTAATTTTTTAGAAAATTTGCGGGCCGTCATTGAGCCCTTTAGGATTTCCAAAATGAAACGCACTTACCAACCCTCCAAGATTCGCCGCGCCCGCACTCACGGTTTTCTGGTTCGCATGAAAACCCGTGGCGGCCGCGCTGTGATCAACGCTCGCCGCGCCAAAGGGCGCAAGCGTCTGGCGGTCTGAGTCTGGCCGCCCGCATAGTTTGCGACTGTGATTTGCAGTTCTGGCGCCGCTTCAAATTGCAGCGACTGAAGACGCGAAGTCAGTTTCAGGCTGTGCTGGCTGGCAGCACGGTGGCCCGAACGGCGCACTTCGCTTTGCATCGCGTTGCGCTTGATGGTCCGGTGAACAGAAACAAGCCGCTGGCGTCGGTAATGACCTCTGACTCAGCACTTTTTGCTTTGAGCGACGTGTGGCTAGGGGCCATGGTGGCCAAACGCTGGGCGAAACGGGCTGTCACACGCAATGCCATCAAGCGTCAGATCTACAGCGTGAGCGCCGACTTTGAGACAATGCTTCCTATGGCTGCCCACGTCGTGCGCTTGCGCGCCGCCATTGACTCTAAACAGTTCATCAGCGCCACGTCTGCGGCGCTCAAGATGGCGGTCCGACTGGAATTGCAGCAGCTGTTTGCACGGGCAACGGCTCGGTCGCAAGGCCTTGCTTTGACAGGCGGTGCATCATGATCAGGGACGTGCTGGTCGGCATAGTCAAGGGCTACCGCTTGCTGTTGAGTCCTTGGCTGGGTTCGTCCTGCCGATTTGAGCCGACTTGTTCTGCCTATTCCCTGCAGGCCTTGCAAACGCATGGCGCGGCAGCGGGCAGTTATCTGACGTTGACGAGACTCGCACGTTGTCATCCCTGGTGCGCGGGCGGTTCCGATCCGGTTCCGAGTGAAAAACCCCGATTCAAATCCCAGTTGTTTACCCAACTGATTCACCCTTCCTCTGAAAAGAAGTCTTCATGAACGATATTCGCCGCACCATTTTGTGGGTGATTTTTGGCTTTTCCATGGTTCTGCTGTGGGATCAGTGGCAGGTTTTTAATGGCCACAAAGCTACTTTTTTCCCCAGTGCGTCCAACACGGCGGCAACGGCCCACCCGCCGGTGCCTGCGTCCAGTGTGCCAGCGGGTGTTCCTACTGCAAATACTGTAGCTGCTGCCGCACAGATGACGGGGGCTGCAGCTGGATTGACCTCTACAACTGACGCGTCTGCCGCAGCCCACGAGCGCTTGGTCGTGACAACCGATGTACTCAAGCTCACCTTTGATACCGAAGGCGCGTCGGTTGTACAAACCGAGTTTGTCAGGCACGCCGACATGGCTGACAAGAGCAAACACTTTGTTCTGCTGGAGAGCAACAAAGACCATACCTACATGGCGCAAACTGGGCTGATTGCCGGGGCGGCAGGCGGCACTTTTCCGACGCACAAGACCGTCATGACCGTCGCTCCAGGGGAGCGCACGTTGCAGGAGGGCAGCAATCAACTGGTTATCCGGTTCGAATCCCCGGAGCTTGGCGGCGTCAAACTGGTAAAGACCTTTACCCTCACCCGTGGCACCTATGCGGTGGCAGTCAAGCATGAGGTGGTCAACGTTGGCACCGCTGCGGTCTCGCCGCAGTTGTACCTGCAGTTGGTGCGCGATGGCACCAAGCCGCTGGGAGAGTCCAAGTTCTATTCCACCTTCACCGGCCCGGCGATCTATACCGAGGCCAAGAAATACCAGAAGGTCGACTTCAAGGACATCGAAAACAACAAGGTTGATGTCGAAAAGACTGCGGAAAGCGGCTATGTGGCCATGGTGCAGCATTACTTTGCCAGTGCCTGGTTGTTGGGCGATGGCATCAAACGCGATCTGTTCCTGCGCAAGGTCGATACCAATCTGTATGCCGTTGGCATGATCACCCCCATGGACAACATTGCGCCTGGCGCCAGCAAGTCCGTGGAGGCAAGATTCTTTGCTGGTCCACAGGAAGAAAAGGTGCTTGAGGCACTGGCGCCAGGGCTGGAGTTGGTCAAGGACTATGGCTGGCTGACCATTTTGGCCAAGCCGTTGTACTGGTTGCTCCATGCGATTGAAAGCTTCCTAGGTAACTGGGGGTGGTCCATTGTCGCCTTGGTGTTGTTGTTAAAGGCGGCCTTTTACTGGCTCAATGCCAAGGCCTACGCCAGCATGGCCAAGATGAAAGCGGTGAATCCGAAGGTCACCGAAATGCGGGAGCGCCTGAAGGACAACCCGCAGCAAATGCAGCAGGAGATGATGCGCATCTACCGCGAAGAAAAAGTCAACCCCATGGGGGGCTGTTTCCCGATCATGATTCAGATCCCGGTGTTCATTGCCTTGTATTGGGTGCTTCTCGCCAGTGTTGAGATGCGCAACGCGCCCTGGATACTGTGGATTCACGATCTTTCATCGCCTGATCCGTTCTACATTTTGCCGCTGGTGATGACATTGACGACTGTGTTGCAGACGTCCTTGAATCCAGCGCCGCCGGACCCGATGCAGGCCAAGATGATGTGGTTCATGCCGCTGGCCTTCAGCGTGATGTTCTTCTTCTTCCCAGCGGGCTTGGTGCTGTACTGGATTACCAACAATATCTTGTCGATCGCGCAGCAGTGGCTCATCAACACCCGTATGGGCGTGCCGCCGAAGTTCCATCTGCCCAGTTTCAAATGATGAGCAACTTCGTGTGTTCTTCACAGGGGCGGCACAGCTGCGGCTGAGTTCCCGTGTCGCTGCCGCGTCATCAAGACCCAATTGTCGCCATTGCCACTGCCCCCGGTCGGGGTGCGGTGGGCATTGTGCGGGTCAGCGGGAAAAGTATTGGGTCTTTAATGCAGGCGCTTTTGGGGCGGCAGCTGAGGGCCCGTGAGGCAACTTACCTGCCGTTTCTTGATCGCAGCCAATTGGCGATTGACCAGGGAATCGCGCTCTATTTTCCAGCGCCTCATTCGTTTACGGGTGAAGATGTGTTGGAGTTGCAGGCGCATGGTGGGCCGGTGGTACTGCAACTGTTGCTGGCACGTTGCCTGGAGGCCGGGGCAGAGCTTGATCCCGTCAGTCAGATGCCTCGGCTGGTGGGTTTGCGACCCGCGCTGCCTGGCGAATTTTCAGAGCGCGCTTTCCTGAATGACAAGATTGATCTGGCCCAGGCGGAGGCTATCGCTGACCTGATCGATGCCAGTACCGAGGCGGCGGCCCGCAGTGCCAGCCGCTCTTTGTCAGGCGCTTTCTCCCAAGAAATCCATATCTTGCGCGAGGCCTTGATTCATTTGCGGATGCTGGTGGAGGCGACGCTGGATTTTCCTGAAGAAGAAATCGACTTTTTGCGCCAAGCAGATGCGCGCGGGCAATTGTCAGATTTACAGCAGTCACTGCAATCCGTGCTGCAAAAGGCGAGCCAGGGCGCCCTGCTACGTGAAGGGATCACGGTCGTGATCGCAGGTCAGCCCAACGTCGGCAAGTCGTCCTTACTCAATGCGCTGGCGGGGGCTGAGTTGGCGATCGTGACGCCAATCGCCGGTACCACCCGAGATAAAGTGCAACAGACCATCCAGATCGAAGGTGTGCCGGTTCATGTGATCGACACGGCAGGCTTGCGCGACAGCGATGATGTGATAGAAAAAATAGGCATCGCCCGCACCTGGGATGTGATTGAGGCGGCCGACGCGGTCTTGTTTTTGCATGACTTGACACGTAAAAACGCTACAGATTACATAGCTGCTGACGCAGTCATCGCAGAGGCTATCGCCGGGAAGTTGTCTGCAAGCGTGCCAGTGATTGAAATCTGGAACAAGGCCGATGTGATCGACCGACCGTGTCAGCAGGCGGGTTTGCAGTTGTCAGCCAAGACCGGCGCTGGACTGGACACTTTGCGCCGAAAATTGCTGGAGCTGGTGGGTTGGCAGTCTAAGCCCGAGGGTGTCTATATGGCACGTGAACGGCATGTGCAGGCATTGCACCGGACGGCGGCTCATTTGATGACCGCCGGCTTCCACCTGGAGGCCAAGGCCCAAGCGCTTGATCTGCTGGCCGAAGAGCTCCGCCTGGCACAAAATGCACTGGGTGAAATAACGGGCGACTTTTCATCAGACGATCTTCTTGGAGTGATATTCTCGCGGTTTTGTATTGGCAAATAGCTTCGTTGGGTGTCTATTCTTAACAAAGGGTGACCGTAAGTTGCCGAATTTCAGGTTTTCCCGGTGGACAAAATAGGCCCCATCGTTTCCTCCCGCGTTGAAAGAAAAAATGTCAATATTCAGTTGGTTCACCAAAAGAAAGTCTGTAACCACAGCCTCGGCGACAGACGGTATGGGGCTGGGGGCCGTTGCTGTTGCGGCCCCAGCGCCAGCGATTCGCGACGTGAATCGAAAAACCGCGCGCATTGAACGTCGGCAACTTCTGTACGCTGTCGTACGCGACTCGATGATCAGGGCCGGGGTGCTGGCCACCAGTTACAAATTCAAGGTATTGTCACTGGATGCGGCTGGGCGCCAGTATCTCGTCATGATGGATCTAACCGACAAAGTGGCAAGTGAGACCGCACGTCTGGCTGAGATTGAGTCTCTGATGGTTCAGGCGGCCAAGATGCGGCATGACATCTTGGTCACCGCCGTTTACTGGCGTGTGAACGATCACGTCACAAATGGCCTGCCGTCCAGTCAGCCCATTCACATGTCTCAAATGTCCAGAAAGGCCTCTGAACCGAAAGCTGCCAGCCAGCCGGAAATACCTCTGATGGCGCGCAACCTGACGCCCCGCTATGAGCCGCTGCAACAAGACGAGGTGGCCGCCTTCAAGCGGGCGCTGGCAAGTGCAAGCACTCCAATGCCCGTGTCAACGCCAGGGAAAATTGTGACATCGGGGCGACGCAACCCGGCGCCGTTCGAAGAATTTGAAGACACGCAAATGGTGGATCCAGACGAGCGTGCTTCGCCACTGGGTGTTACCCAGTACGGTGATTTAAGTTAAAGGCTTAACCCGGCTTCAGTGTCCGGAAAAATCGAGCAGCGTGAAAAGCGCAAGACCCGAAGCCCTGAGCTTGTCAGAGCCGCCAAGCTCCGGCAAGTCAACAATGGCGGCTCCTTCGATCACCTGAGCCCCAAGTTTTTCAAGCAATTTCATGCCGGCCATCATGGTGCCGCCGGTCGCGATCAGGTCGTCAATGAGCAGTACGCGGTCACCCGGTTTGACGGCGTCGGTGTGCAGTTCAACGGTGGCACTGCCATACTCCAACTCGTAGGTCTCTTCTACCGTTGTGAAAGGCAGCTTTCCTTTTTTCCGAATCGGTACAAAGCCCACATTCAACTCATAAGCAACCACCGCACCCAAAATGAAGCCGCGGGCATCCAGCCCGGCGACCACATCAGGCCGTATGGAGGGGTCCATGTAGCGGTGGATAAAGGCGTCGATCAATACCCGAAATACCTTGGCATCCTGCAAGAGCGGCGTGATATCGCGAAACTGCACGCCCGGTGCTGGCCAATCAGGAACGGTACGAATGTGAGCCCGGAGGTACTGGTCGACGCTGAGATTTTGCATGGAATATCGTGTTAAGGCTGGAGTCGGCATTGTGCCTCGCGCTTGCTCCTGGTCGCGCCATGGCTGGTCAACCCTTGAGCAATTTCTGCTCGGCTAACGCGAGTGCCTCGGTCTTGCCCGAAAGCACGAGTGTGTCGCCCTCCTCTATCAGCAAATCCGGGTTGACAGACTTGACATGCCCTCCGCTGCGGCGCAGGCTGACGATGCGGACATCTACTGCCAATAGGGCCAGCTGGCTGAGCGGCTTGCCCACGACTTTGGCGCCAAGCGGCAGCGTCAGTGTCGAGAGGCGATCCTGGCCTAACTCATCGACAGAATCGTCGTCGGCCCCGTGAAAGTAGCCGCGCAGCAGGTTGTAACGAGCATCACGCTGGTCGCGCACAATGCGAATCACCCGCCGCATCGGTACGCCCACCAAAGCCAAGGCGTGGCTGGCCAGCATCAGTGAGCCTTCAATCGCCTCTGGCACCACCTCGGTTGCACCCGCCTTGCGCAGGGCCTCAAGATCGTGATCGTCCTGTGTTCGCACGATGACTGGCACCTGCGGCGCATGGTCTCGTGTGTGAGCCAGAACCTTCAAGGCGCTCTGAACTTCAAGGTATGTAATGACGACGGCACTGGCCCGGGCCAGCCCGGCGGCGATCAGTGCCTGCAGGCGGGCAGCGTCCCCAAATACCACCGAGTCGCCGGCGACGGTGGCCTGGCGCACCCGGTCGGGATCAAGATCAAGCGCGATATAAGGTATGCTTTCCTGGTCGAGCATGCGCGCCAGATTTTGTCCGCAGCGACCGTAGCCGCAAATGATGACATGCTTGTTGGCCTTGATCGACTGGCGCGCAATGGAGGTCATTTGCAGAGACTGTTGCAGCCATTCGCTGCTGACCCACTTCAAAACGATTTGGTTGCTGTACATGATGACAAATGGTGTGGCCAACATTGAGAGCACCATGCTGGCCAGTATCGGATTAAGCAGTGCGGGCGGCACC
Organism: Rhodoferax ferrireducens T118; assembly: GCF_000013605.1. Classification (NCBI taxonomy): domain Bacteria; kingdom Pseudomonadati; phylum Pseudomonadota; class Betaproteobacteria; order Burkholderiales; family Comamonadaceae; genus Rhodoferax; species Rhodoferax ferrireducens. The sequence continues at coordinate 4,705,586 of NC_007908.1, read as the reverse complement.
AGTGCATTGGATTGAGCGAGTGTCAACAACACAAAACCGAATTCGCCAGCCTGCGCCAGGTACAGGCCGGTGCGCAGTGAAACGCCTGTGGTGGCACCCAAACTCCGTGCCAGCAGGCCCACTAATGCTGCCTTGAAAAATACCGGGACGGAGACCAGCAACAGCACCAGCGGCCAACGTTCCAGCACCAGTCGCCAATCCAGCATCATCCCGATGCTGATAAAAAACAGGCCCAACAACACGTCGTGAAAGGGACGGATGTCCGACTCCACCTGTTGTTTGTATTGTGTCTCCGAGATCAGCATACCCGCAATAAAGGCACCCAATGCCAGACTCAGGCCCGCCATCTCTGTCAACCAGGCCAATCCCAGTGTAATGAACAGCAGGTTCAGGACAAACAACTCTTCACTTTTGCGCCGGGCCACCAGCGTCAGCCAAAAGCGCATCACACGCGGGCCGCCGACCAGCAGCAAAGCAATCAAAAGTGTCGCCTTGAGGCTGGCGAAGGCAAGAGTTTGAAAAAGCGACTCGGCCGATACCCCCAGTGCCGGGATCAGCACCAACAGCGGCACCACTGCCAAATCTTGAAACAGCAGTACGCCCATGACCCGTTTGCCGTGCTCCGATTCCATCTCCAGTCGTTCGGTCATCAGCTTAACCACAATGGCGGTGCTGCTCATGGCCAACGCACTTGAGAGTGCCAACGCAGTCTGCCAGCCCATGCCCCAAAGCGTCGGAGCCATCATTCCCAAACCCAGCATGGCTGCCGTGGCGCCGAGCATGGTCAAGAGCACCTGGAAAAAACCAAGCCCAAACACATGGCTTCGCATGGCACGAAGCTTGGGTAAATTGAACTCCAGCCCAATGACAAACATCAGAAAGACTACACCAAACTCACCCAGATGGCGCACGCCGTCCGCATTTTTTGCCAAGGCCAAAGCGTTGGGTCCAATCACGATCCCAACGGCCAAGTAGCCGAGCATGGGTGGCAATTTCAAAGAGCGACACGCCACGACGCCCAGCACAGCGGCCAGTAAATATAGAAGTGTCAAGTCAAGCGGATTCACCCCCAGATACTAACAAGCAGATGGCGTCGATAAAATGTCGTCATGACACTTCAACACACCCAGTCTTCAACACCCCAGGCGGAGCGGGCGTTGCGCCTGGCCCGCGACACACTAGATATTGAAGCCGCCGCCGTGCTGGGCCTGAAGCAAAATTTGGGTGAATCGTTCGCCCGCGTCGTGACCATGGTGCTTGACGTGCGTGGCCGCGTGGTGGTCATGGGTATGGGCAAGAGTGGGCATATTGGTCGCAAGATCGCCGCAACCTTGGCATCCACCGGTACACCTGCCATGTTTGTGCATCCCGCAGAGGCCAGCCATGGCGATCTGGGCATGATCAAGTCCGTTGATTTGGTGTTGGCCATTTCAAACAGTGGGGAATCTGAGGAACTGACGGCGATTTTGCCGGTACTCAAGCGCCTGGGTGCACCCCTGATTGCCATGACGGGCCATGCCGGTTCTACTTTGGCCCGTCATGCGGATGTTTTTCTCGATTGTGGGGTTGAGAAAGAAGCCTGCCCCTTGAATCTGGCACCAACTGCCAGTACGACTGCGCAGCTCGCGTTGGGTGACGCGCTGGCGGTGGCGCTGCTGGATGCACGTGGTTTCAAGGCTGAGGACTTCGCCCGCTCTCACCCCGGTGGCGCATTGGGCCGTAAGCTGCTCACGCATGTCAGTGACGTGATGCGTTCGGGCGATGCCGTTCCCCACGTCGGGCCGCACGCAAGTTTCAGCGACTTGATGCGGGAGATGAGCGTCAAGGGTCTGGGTGCTACCGCTGTTGTGGATGATCATATGAACGTGCTGGGAATCTTCACCGATGGCGACTTGCGTCGCCTGGTGGAGCAGGGCATTGACTTGCGCAGCACGACCGCCGCTGAGGTGATGCACCCGAATCCCAGCACCATCGCCCGCGATGCTCTGGCGGTAGAAGCTGCGGAAATGATGGAATTGCGTTGTATTACCAGCGTGTTGGTGGTGGATGCGTCGGGTCAGCTTTGCGGCGCGCTCAACAGCAATGACCTGATGCGAGCAAAGGTGATCTGATGATGTCTGTTGCGCTGAATTTTTCGCCCGAGTTGCTACTGCAGGCGCAGGGCATTCGTGTCGTTTTCTTTGATGTAGACGGCGTCCTGACTGATGGTGGCCTGTATTTCACCGAGCAAGGTGAGACCATCAAACGCTTTAATACGCTTGATGGGCATGGGCTCAAGCTACTGCAACGCGCCGGCATTGTCCCGGCTGTGATCACCGGGCGCGATTCAAAACCCTTGCGTCTGCGGTTGACAGCTTTGGGTATTGAACATGTGCACTATGGCACCGAGGACAAGCGCCCGGCCGCCGAACACACGCTCAGCGTCTTGGGTTTGAACTGGAGCCAGGCTGCGGCAATGGGGGATGACTGGCCGGACCTTGCCGTAATGCAGCGTTGTGCACTGGCTTGCGCGCCGTGTAATGCTCACGCGGAGGTTACGGCAGTGGCACATTACGTCACCCGCGCCAGAGGTGGCGAAGGAGCGGCAAGAGAGTTGTGTGATCTACTGATGATGGCAAGCGGCAGGTACGTCTCATTGCTGGAGGAAGACCGTCAGTGGCTAATCTAATGCGTGTGTTAGGGGACCGATTATCGCTTTACCTGCCCGTTATCCTCATGGGCGTGCTGGCGTTGGGAACCTACTGGCTGGTTAGAAGCACGCCGCTGCTGATATCACACGGGCTGGAGGCTCAGGTGCGGCATGAGCCAGATTACTTCATGCGCAAGTTTTCGGTGAAATCGTTTGACGATGCGGGGCGGCTTAAAAGCGAAGTGCTCGGGACCGACGCCCGCCACTTTCCGGACTCAGAAACACTGGAAATTGATCTCGTGAGCATCCGCTCATTCAGCGAAGAGGGTGGCCTGACTACAGCAACCGCGAAACGCGCAGTCGCCAATGCTGACGCTTCTGAAGTGCAGCTATTTGGAGAGGCGCATGTGGTGCGCCAGCCGATGGCAGACAAGGCGGGGCAAGTTCAGCCACGAATGGAGTTTCGAGGCGAGTTTTTGCATGCATTTATGGATACTGAACGTGTCAAGTCGCACAAGCCGGTGGAACTGACACGTGGAAACGACAAATTTACCGCTGATGCGATGGACTTTGACAACCTCAAGCGTGTGATGGAACTCAAAGGACGCGTCAAGGGAACACTCGTGCCTGCCGCTGCCAGATAAATAGATTGGAAGCTGGCATGTCCAGCTCGTGTTCATCATCGAGCACGTCCAGCGGTAATGGCCAGGCGCCGGCTTCGGCGCGACGACCAGATCGGCAATTCGCTCGTTTTAGTGCGCGCCGCGCTGATAAGACCAAATCATGTGTCAGCCCCCGTCAAATAAGCTCAACTTGCTATCAAATCTATATGGCGGATGTATTCATGCCAACAATGCGTTTACCGGGCGACCCCGAAGACCAAGCAATCCGCAGGTGTGAGCGGCGGCTTGACCAAGCTGAGTGACGGCGAAATAAAAAAGGGCCACATGGGCCCTTTAATTTTCGGTTGGCGTAATGCCAGTCGAGTGTTTAATAGCTGCTGCGGCCACCGCCGTAACCGCCACCGCCGCCGCTACGGCCTGCGCCGCCGCCAGCGCCGCCGCCGTAACCGCCACCACCACCGCTACGACCAGCGCCGCCGCCGTAACCGCCGCCGCCAGCGCCACCACCGAAGCCGCCACCACCAGTGCGGGGAGGACGGGCCTCCATCGGACGGGCTTCGTTCACCACGAGGCCACGGCCACCGTATTGTTGACCGTTCATGCCGTTGATAGCAGCTTGTGCCTCAGCGTCGCTGCCCATTTCCACAAAGCCGAAGCCCTTGGAGCGGCCGGTGTCACGTTCCATCATGACCTTGGCGCTAGTGACGGTACCGTGTGCGGCAAATGCTTGCTGCAGGTCTTCGTCACGGAAAGTGTAGGGCAGGTTGCCCACGTAAAGTTTGTTGCCCATGAAAGGACTCCTCAAAATAACTCAAAACGCGATGGAGTCCAAAACCGCTATTACCACGCAATCAACAAACGAATGAAGACTTAAAGCAGACGCGAAACTGACTAAACACCGCAAACTTGTAAAGCCTTTTTTGGCAATACCATGCAATTATGCTGCAAAAAACAAATAGTTGACAAATATTTTACGAAAAATGTCAAAAGTAGCATTCCAGCGTCAACTGCGGGTGCTTCGTCACCTTGGTTGAACACTATCCCTCCGACGTGCGATGTGCCAGCGATTGACCTTGGAATTTGGCATGCCTAACCGGGTGACAGCTCCAGGCGTCTTCGACAGTGTTGCGGCGTGAAGCCACCGCTCTTAAGAAGGCTACTGAATTCTCAGCGCAGGCTCTCCCAACAAGTGGCTTTACAACAAAGCCTCTGAGCAAGCGATGCCTTGAAGGCTTTGTGCGTCGCGGACGTCAAGCAGGTCGCACTTTGCCAATAGCCCCTACTAGCGCGGCTGTTGTTGAATCGACTTGATACTAGGCCGCAATCGACCACACTGGCCCAGTTCGCCTTTTGCGGTCAATCGTGCTGTCTGACAGACGTTATGAACTGGTTTGCATCACCTGCAGGGGCTTAAAACCAGTTTTTCGTGAAAATAGTCGAAATAGTGTTGACGATCCAGAAAACCCCATGCATAATTGCAGGCTTCGCTTGAAAAAGTATGAAGTGTCTGCCTAACGAACGTGATGTGAGTGGTTCACATCACCGCCGACAGGCCCAAGACTGACTAAGAAACGGCAAATCGCTGGCCTGAGTGCTGGTGAATTGACGCTAATTAGTGCAAGTTGGGAATAATTGAAATGATCCAAGTTGAATCTCGATTAGAAGTTGCCGACAATACCGGCGCAAAGTCCGTCCTGTGCATCAAGGTGCTCGGTGGGTCCAAGCGTCGCTATGCAAGCGTTGGCGACGTCATCAAAGTCAGTATTAAAGAAGCCGCTCCACGTGGTCGCGTCAAAAAAGGCGAGATCTACAGTGCAGTAGTGGTTCGTACGGCCAAGGGCATCCGTCGTAGTGACGGCTCGCTGGTCAAATTCGACGGCAACGCAGCAGTGTTGCTGAACGCCAAATTAGAGCCAATCGGCACCCGTATCTTCGGCCCAGTGACGCGTGAGTTGCGCACTGAGAAGTTCATGAAGATCGTGTCTTTGGCTCCTGAAGTTTTGTAAGGACGCGCCATGAACAAGATTCGCAAAGGCGATGACATTATCGTGCTCACCGGGCGCGACAAGGGGAAGCGCGGCAAAATTGCCTTGCGCAAAGATGACTCCTATGTGCTCGTCGAGGGTATCAATGTAGTCAAAAAGCATACCAAGCCAAATCCTCTCAAGGGTACGGTTGGCGGCATCGTTGAAAAGTCCATGCCGATTCATCAGTCTAACGTAGCCATTTTCAATGTTGCTACCGGTAAGGCTGATCGGGTTGGTATCAAGCTGGCCGCTGACGGCAAACGTGTTCGCGTTTACAAGTCCAGCGGCGAAGAAATCAAGGTGGCATAAACATGGCTCGTTTGCAACAACATTTTCGCGAAAAATTAGCGCCGGAGTTGATGGCCAAGTTCGGCTACACATCTCCAATGCAGGTTCCGCGTCTTACCAAGATCACCCTGAACATGGGTGTCAGTGAGGCCGTGGCCGACAAAAAAGTCATGGATCACGCAGTCAGCGACCTTGGCAAGATTGCAGGTCAGAAGCCGGTGGTCACCATGTCCAAGAAGGCCATTGCCGGCTTCAAGATTCGTGAGAATCAGGCGATTGGCTGTATGGTTACGCTGCGCGGCGTTCAGATGTTTGAGTTTCTGGACCGCTTTGTGACTGTGGCTTTGCCGCGTGTTCGTGACTTTCGGGGTATTTCCGGTCGTGCGTTTGATGGCCGTGGCAACTACAACATCGGCGTTAAAGAGCAGATCATCTTCCCTGAAATTGAATACGATAAGGTTGATGCCTTGCGTGGTCTCAATATCAGCATCACCACAACGGCCAAAACCGACGAAGAGTGCAAGGCGCTGCTCACCGGTTTCCGTTTCCCGTTCAAAAACTGAGGTGACCCGTGGCTAAAATGGCTTTAATCCAGCGCGAGCTGAAGCGCGACAACCTGGTCGCTAAATACGCGAAAAAACACGCGGAATTCAAGGCAATTGCAGGCGATGTGAAACGCAGCGATGAAGAGCGCGCTGCTGCTCGTCTGGGTTTGCAAAAGCTCCCCCGCAATGCGAACCCGACTCGCCAGCGTAACCGCTGCGCAATCACCGGGCGCCCTCGTGGTACGTTCCAGCATTTTGGTTTGGCGCGTGCAAAAATTCGTGAAATGGCTTTTGCAGGGGAAATTCCCGGCATAGTCAAGGCCAGCTGGTAAGCGGTAGGAGACATAGATATGAGCATGAGTGATCCCATCGCCGACCTGTTGACACGCATCCGCAATGCGCAAATGGTGGCAAAAACTACTGTGAGTGTTCCTTCTTCAAAAGTGAAGGTCGCAATTGCGCAAGTTTTGACGGAAGAAGGTTATATCGATAGCTTCAAGGTTAATGCCAATGACGGCAAACCTGAGCTTGAAATTGTTTTGAAATATTACGCCGGGCGTCCTGTGATTGAGCGTATTGAGCGCGTTAGCCGTCCCGGCTTGCGTGTTTACCGTGGCAGTGATGCCATCCCCCAAGTCCAGAACGGCCTCGGTGTGGCAATAGTCACAACCCCCAAGGGCGTCATGACTGATCGCAAAGCGCGCGCTACCGGTGTCGGTGGTGAAGTGTTGTGCTACGTCGCCTAAAGCGTGACATTGAGGAGAAATAGAAAATGTCCCGTATAGGAAAAATGCCCGTCGCCGTTCCGGCTGGCGTGGATGTGTTGGTCAAGGATGACCAGATCAGTGTCAAAGGCGCTGGTGGAAGTTTATTCTTGACGCAAAACGCGTTGGTCAAAGTGAGCAGCGACGCTGGCGCGCTGAGTTTTCAGCCTGCCAACGACTCTCGCGAAGCAAACGCCATGAGTGGCACCATGCGTCAGCTGGTGAACAACATGGTGGTCGGTGTGACCAAAGGTTTTGAGAAGAAGTTGAATCTTGTTGGTGTGGGTTACAAGGCCCAGGCGCAAGGTGCAAAGCTGAATCTCACTGTGGGATATTCCCACCCGGTCAATAAAGACATGCCAGCTGGCATCACTGTCGCGACCCCGACCCCCACTGAAATCGTGATCAAGGGTGCAGACCGCCAGCGCGTAGGCCAGGTGGCTGCCGAGATTCGTGCGATTCGTCCACCTGAGCCCTACAAAGGCAAGGGTATCCGTTATTCGGACGAAAAAATCACGATCAAAGAAACCAAGAAGAAATAAGGAGCTGCAGCATGTTGACCAAAAAAGAGCAGCGTCTTCGCAGGGCGCGTCAAACCCGGATTCGGATCGCCACTCAAGGTGTTGCCCGTCTGACGGTAAATCGTACAAACCTGCATATTTATGCCAGCGTCATTTCTGGCGACGGCGTCAAGGTATTGGCAAGTGCATCCACGGCAGAAGCCGAAGTGCGCAAAGCGTTGGGCGGTTCGGGTAAAGGCGGCAACGTTGCCGCTGCCCAAGCTATTGGCAAGCGTCTGGCTGAAAAAGCCAAGGCGGTTGGTGTTGAAAAAGTTGCGTTTGATCGTGCAGGCTTTGCGTACCATGGCCGCGTCAAGGCGCTGGCAGATGCAGCACGTGAAGCAGGCTTGCAGTTCTAAGCAGATCGGAAATTAAGATGGCTAAAGTTCAAGCGAAAATGCAGGGTAAGGCCGTAGGGCCTGAAGATGGCCTGCGCGAGAAAATGATTGCGATTAATCGCGTTACCAAAGTTGTCAAAGGGGGGCGAATTCTAGGTTTCGCCGCTTTGACAGTGGTGGGCGATGGTGATGGTAGCGTTGGCATGGGCAAGGGCAAATCAAAAGAAGTCCCTGCGGCCGTGCAAAAGGCGATGGAAGAAGCCCGTCGAAACATGACCAAGATAACGCTCAAGAACGGGTCGATTCATCACAAAGTGATGGGTCAGCACGGTGCCGCTTCTGTCATGATGGCGCCAGCGCCAAAGGGCACGGGCATCATTGCTGGTGGCCCGATGCGTGCCGTCTTTGAGGTTATTGGTATTACCGATATTGTGGCTAAAAGTCATGGTTCGACCAACCCCTACAACATGGTTCGTGCAACGCTTGATGCGCTGTCCCATGACAGGACTCCGTCTGAAGTTGCCGCTAAACGTGGCAAGACGATTGAAGAACTTTTTGTATAGGCAAGCGTCTCAAAATGACAACACAACAAACAATCAAAGTTCAGCTGATTCGTAGCCCGATTGGGTGCCAAGAATCGCATCGAGCCACTGTTCGTGGACTTGGCCTTCGAAAGATTCGCAGCACCAGCGAGTTGGTTGATACGCCTGAAGTCCGTGGGATGATTAACAAGATCAGTTACTTGATCAAAGTGCTCTAAGAGGTTGATGATGGAACTTAATGGCATTAAGCCCGCTGACGGCGCAAAGCATTACAAGCGTCGTGTTGGTCGTGGTATCGGCTCCGGCATTGGAAAAACCGCAGGTCGGGGGCACAAGGGTCAAAAGTCTCGTGCTGGTGGCTATCACAAAGTCGGTTTCGAGGGGGGTCAGATGCCTATGCAGCGTCGGCTACCAAAGCGAGGTTTCAAGTCTCAATTGCTGAAGTTCAATGCCGAGGTGACCTTGAGCGCGTTGGAGCAGCTGGGCGCTAGTGAGGTGGATTTGGTTACCCTGAAGCAAGCTGGCCTGGTGGGAGAGCTGGCTAAGGTCGTAAAAGTAATTATGACGGGCAAAATCAGTAAGGCTGTGAAACTAACTGGTATTGGTGCAACAGCGGCCGCCAAGGTGGCTATTGAAGCTGCCGGCGGAAGTCTCGCGTAAGCTTGTATTTGAAAGAAATTACAAGTGGCAACTAACGCGACACAACTGGCAAAAAATGGCAAATTCGGCGACTTGCGTCGACGGCTTGTCTTTCTGCTGCTTGCCCTGGTCGTGTACCGAGTGGGTGCACATATTCCCGTTCCAGGTATTGACCCAGTTCAGCTAGCGCAGTTCTTCAAGGGTCAGCAGGGCGGGATTCTGGGCATGTTCAACATGTTCTCGGGCGGGGCTTTGTCGCGTTTTACCGTGTTCGCATTGGGGATCATGCCGTATATATCGGCATCGATCATCATGCAGTTGTTGACCTACGTGCTGCCTGCATTCGAGCAATTGAAAAAAGAGGGCGAAGCAGGTCGGCGCAAGATTACGCAGTACACCCGCTACGGCACCCTTGGTCTGGCACTGTTTCAATCCATGGGGATTGCCATTGCGCTTGAAAGCTCGCCGGGGTTGGTAATTGCCCCTGGATTTGGATTTCGCATGACTGCGATCGTGACTTTGACATCAGGTACCTTATTTCTGATGTGGTTAGGCGAACAGATCACAGAGCGGGGTTTGGGTAATGGCATTTCTATACTTATTTTTGGCGGTATAGCAGCCGGTCTGCCGAACGCTATCGGTGGGTTGCTTGAGCTTGTTCGAACAGGGGCGATGAGCATTATTGTTGCCCTCTTCATAGTGATCTTGGTCGCGCTGGTTACCTATTTTGTTGTTTTTGTAGAGCGTGGCCAGAGAAAAATCCTGGTTAACTATGCAAGACGACAGGTCGGTAATAAAGTTTATGGTGGACAGTCGTCACATTTGCCCTTGAAGCTGAATATGGCAGGGGTAATCCCGCCGATTTTCGCTTCGTCTATTATTTTGCTGCCAGCAACTGTGGTGGGTTGGTTTAGCGCCGGTGAGTCCATGCGCTGGTTGAAAGACATTGCAGGATCTCTCACACCAGGGCAGCCTATCTACGTGATGCTTTACGCAGCGGCAATTATATTTTTCTGCTTTTTCTATACGGCACTTGTATTTAACAGCCGTGAAACTGCTGATAATTTGAAAAAGAGTGGCGCATTTATTCCAGGTATTCGGCCGGGTGACCATACCGCCAAATACATTGACAAAATTTTGCTTCGTCTGACTTTTGCTGGCGCTATCTACATCACAATGGTTTGTTTGTTGCCAGAGTTCCTGATCTTGAAGTACAACGTACCGTTCTACTTCGGTGGAACGTCACTTCTGATCATCGTCGTTGTGACTATGGATTTCATGGCACAGGTGCAGAACTACATGATGTCGCAGCAATATGAATCGCTGTTGAAGAAGGCTAATTTCAAGTCTTCATAAGGCGATTGGTAAATATGTCAAAAGACGATGTTATTCAGATGCAGGGAGAGGTGGTCGAAAACCTGCCCAATGCGACTTTTCGTGTGAAGCTTGAAAACGGCCATGTCGTGCTCGGGCATATTTCAGGGAAGATGCGTATGCACTACATTCGTATTTTGCCCGGGGATAAGGTCACTGTTGAGTTGACGCCTTACGATTTGAGTCGGGCAAGAATTGTATTCAGGGCTAAATAGCAGCAGCGATATTTCTGCCGTGCGCCGTGATGTCGAATTATTAAATATTGTTTAAGGAAAACGAAATGAAAGTTTCTGCTTCGGTCAAGAAAATTTGCCGTAACTGCAAGGTAATTCGGCGCAAGGGCGTTGTGCGCGTGATCTGTACCGATCCGCGTCACAAGCAGCGTCAAGGTTAATTACAAGAGTTTTAGAGGACGAAAATGGCACGTATCGCTGGCATCAATATTCCGCCGCAACAGCATTCAGAGATTGGCTTGACTGCCATATTTGGAGTTGGTCGCAACCGCGCTCGCAAAATTTGCGATGCTTGTGGCATCGCTTACTCCAAAAAGGTCAAGGATTTGACCGATTTGGAGCTGGAAAAAATTCGCGACCAGGTGGCGCAATTTACCATTGAGGGTGATTTACGTCGGGAAACAACGATGAACATCAAGCGATTGATGGACATCGGTTGCTACCGAGGTTTCCGTCATCGTCGCGGTTTGCCCATGCGTGGTCAGCGTACACGCACAAACGCCCGCACCCGCAAGGGGCCGCGCAAGGCGGCCCAGTCACTGAAGAAATAACAGGCATTGAAAGATCACCATGGCAAAAGCTCCCGCCAGTAATGCGGCCCAACGTGTTCGTAAGAAAGTTCGTAAGAATGTTGCGGACGGCATCGCACACGTGCATGCTTCGTTTAACAACACCATCATCACTATCACGGATAGGCAAGGTAATGCTTTATCGTGGGCGTCGTCGGGTGGTCAAGGTTTCAAAGGTTCCCGCAAGTCCACGCCATTTGCGGCCCAGGTGGCTTCAGAGGTGGCTGGACGTGCCGCCATTGAGCAGGGTGTCAAGAATCTTGATGTTGAAATCAAGGGTCCTGGGCCCGGTCGCGAATCTTCAGTTCGTGCTCTCGCTGCCCTTGGCATTCGCATCAATATGATTGCTGATGTGACGCCGGTGCCGCATAACGGATGCCGCCCGCAGAAACGTCGTCGTATTTAATTTAGCGTCGTATTTTTTAACCAAGCCCACCGCCACAGGCCCAGCACCAGTGGCTCCCGTGCGTATGTACGGCAGATGACATAAAGGAAGTTCAAGTGGCACGTTATCTCGGCCCCAAGGCCAAATTATCCCGCCGTGAAGGCACTGACCTGTTTTTAAAGAGCGCACGTCGTTCAATTGGAGACAAGGCTAAATTTGACTCTAAACCAGGTCAACACGGGCGCACGTCGGGCGCACGTACATCCGACTTTGGCCTGCAACTTCGTGAGAAGCAAAAGGTCAAGCGTATGTATGGGGTTCTGGAGAAGCAGTTTCGTCGTTATTTCGAAGAGGCCGATCGCCGCAAAGGCAACACGGGGGCTAACCTGTTGTCTCTTTTGGAATCTCGTCTTGACAATGTTGTGTACCGGATGGGCTTTGGCTCAACCCGTGCTGAAGCACGTCAGCTTGTTTCTCACAAAGCCATGACCGTTAACGGAAAAAGTGTCAACATTCCGTCATACATGGTTAAAGCGGGCGATATGATCGCTGTTCGCGACAAGTCGAAGAAGCAGAATCGTATTGTGGAGGCGCTGCAACTGGCTCAGCAGGTCGGTATGCCGGCTTGGGTTGAGATTAACGCTGAAAAAGCTGAAGGCACATTTAAGGCTGTTCCTGATCGCGATCAGTTTGCCGCTGATGTCAACGAATCACTGATTGTTGAGTTGTATTCGCGTTAATAGCGCGGGTCCGCACGAGTTTATTTGAAATTGTTCCTGAGACGTACACAACCGCGTCCCAGGGGCGTCGTCAACCTTACCGGTGTAACGAGCCGGGGGTATTGAGAGGGAGTTCCCATGCAAAATAGTTTATTGAAACCCAAGGCCATCAATGTCGAGCAAATGGGTGGCAATCGCGCCAAAGTTGCTCTTGAGCCCTTTGAACGCGGATATGGTCATACGCTCGGCAATGCATTGCGCCGGGTCTTGCTGGCCTCAATGCCTGGTTATGCCGCCACTGAAGTGACCATTGCCGGCGTCTTGCATGAGTATTCCTCTATTGACGGGGTGCAAGAAGATGTCGTTAATATTTTGTTGAATCTCAAAGGTGTTGTGTTCAAGCTTCACAACCGCGACGAGGTGACTCTGAGCCTGCGCAAAGACGGAGAAGGACTGGTTACGGCCAGTGACATTCAGACTCCCCATGATGTCGAGATCATCAATCCTGATCATGTGATCGCACACTTGTCGCAAGGCGGCAAGCTGGATATGCAAATCAAGGTTGAAAAAGGCCGCGGCTATGTGCCCGGGACGATGCGTCGGCATGGGGATGAGCCCACCAAGTCTATTGGACGTATCATTTTGGATGCCTCCTTTTCTCCCGTAAAGCGCGTCAGTTATACGGTTGAGAGTGCGCGTGTTGAGCAGCGTACGGATCTCGACAAGCTAGTTGTCGATATTGAAACCAATGGTGCTATTTCTGCTGAAGATGCGGTTCGTGCCTCTGCAAAGATTTTGGTTGAGCAATTGGCGGTGTTTGCACAGTTGGAGGGCAGTGAGTTAGCCGCGTTCGATACGCCTTCACCCCGCGGTAGCACGCAGTTTGATCCCATTTTGCTGCGTCCGGTGGATGAGCTTGAGCTCACGGTTCGTTCAGCGAACTGCTTGAAGGCCGAAAATATTTACTATATTGGCGACCTGATTCAACGCACGGAAAACGAGTTGTTGAAGACGCCAAATCTGGGCCGCAAGTCGCTCAATGAAATCAAGGAAGTGCTGGCTTCCCGCGGTCTGACTTTAGGCATGAAGCTTGAAAGTTGGCCTCCAGCCGCTCTCGAAAAGCGTTAATTTTTTGAGGCCTAGAAAGGGTCTCTGTGCCACGGGCAGTACCTGATACGGCTGCCTGTTAAATAACTCAAGGAAAGCACCATGCGTCACGGACACGGACTACGTAAACTTAATCGCACCAGCGAACATCGCTTGGCAATGCTGCGCAACATGATGAACTCGCTCATTGAGCATGAAGTCATCAAAACCACACTTCCCAAGGCCAAAGAGCTGCGTCGTGTTGTTGAGCCGATGATCACATTAGCTAAAGAAGCTACCGTTGCCAACCGTCGTTTGGCTTTTGACCGCCTGCGCGACCGCGACAGCGTCGTCAAATTGTTTAACGACTTGGGCCCCCGCTTCAAGGCCCGTCCCGGTGGCTATACCCGTATTTTGAAAATGGGGTTCCGCGTTGGCGACAATGCTCCCATGGCCTTGGTTGAGTTGGTGGACCGTGCTGAGTTGGCAGAGGCACCTACTGACGAGAAAAGTGAAGATTAATCGAGTACAATAGTCTTTTTATCGCGCGATGGAGCAGCCTGGTAGCTCGTTGGGCTCATAACCCAAAGGTCGTAGGTTCAAATCCTACTCGCGCAACCAATAGATACGGGGCTTTCCCCGTAAGTAAACGCCCACTAACAGTGGGCGTTTTGCTTTTGTGCCCAGATTGTGCCCATTCTGTGCCCGTATGGTGCCCATCACATTTTCAAGCTTCATCGAATTGACCATCGGTGCTGTGCCCAAAGGGGAAATGCGAAAATCACAGTGACCATTGGGTGTCGTCTCAGCAATTTGAAGCACGCACATCCGCCTGTGCGTCATTCAGCCGCGTGCATGCTGCACCCCAAGATTTCGACCGTCGGATTATCGGGCGCAGGACAATGACAATGAGGCTCCCCAAAGCTGACGGACGTGACCGACAGGACCCGACCAGTTGCGGTCATTGGCAAATGACCGCTATCAGGCACTGAGTTGTTAGACTCCAGTGGGGCGGGAGCTTATATCCGAGCGCAAGGTCCGCTGAGCTATAGTTGTGAATAAATAAATCGTCGAATGAAGCGATTTCGTCGTCTAGCTTGGGAATGCCAACATAGGCGCACGGCTACGTCGCGTTAGGCACCAAGAATTCCACACGGAGAGCCCATGGCACAGAAGATCTACTTTGATGAGTCGGGCTTTACTGGCAACAACCTTTTGGCGCCAGACCAGCGGTTCTTCGCCTACGCCTCGGTAGCAACTGACGATGCCGAAGCGAGAATCTTCGTCGACGAACTGATTGCGAAGTACGGAATTCAAGGCGGTGAACTCAAGGGCAGCAAGCTGGTCAAGTTCAACAAAGGTAGAAAGGCGATCGACGAAATACTGCTCAGATTCGGAGATCGAATAAAGATCTCAATTTCCGAAAAGAAGTTTGCTCTAGCATGCAAGTTTCATGAATACATATTTGAACCATGTTATTCGGATGCAAACTCCCTGTTCTACGGAATTGGTTTTCATCGATTCATCGCAAACATTCTTTATCTGGAATTCGTCGCGCGCGGCGCAGGCGCAGAACAGATATTCGCAGAGTTTGAAGAACTGATCAGAAACAAAGACGAGACCAAACTACCGAACATCTTTTCGTCCTCTGCGCATCCGGAAAACTCACCAATATTGACACAAGTTCGAGAGTTCGCGCAGTACCGGTCAGATGATATTCGCCGAGAGCTGGAGTCACTGGGTGATACAGGTGTCGGCAAGTGGGCGCTCGATCTCACAAACTCTGCACTCTTTACGTTGCTGGCTAATTGGGGGACGACGCATCCAGTTCTTACTGCCGTCTGTGATCCTTCAAAACCGTTGCAGCAGAATCAGGGAATATTTAATGCGATGGTTGGCAGAACCGGCGAACAAATCTTCAGCGACTTGATGGGCGAAAGACATCCTATTACGTTCAACTTGTCGGAACCTCTGGTCTTTTCTGACTCCAAGTCCACTCACGGAATTCAGATTGCTGATGCGGTTGCTGCGGCAGCTGTTTATACGTTCTCGGATGCACGAGACGAACACACAGAGAAGTGGCGCCCGTTGATGGGCAAAATTGCTCACTATGGCAGCATCATCCCCGATCACGACGAAGTCAGTCTCAGGGATCGTCGCGTGCAACGAAATGCTCTGGTTCTGCTAGAACTGCATTCGCGTGCGAAGAATGGCCAGAGTCTTATCGATGGGATGGGTGAGTTCATGCAGCTAGTAGGTCGGCGCCTGCTGACACACCCGCTTGGGGCCTAACCCCTCGCCGCTCAAGCGGAGCGCCAACGGCAGGACGCCAGCTCGAGCGTTAACGACTTCTTTGGAGCTGAACGAATGTCGTCTGTGCGTCTAATGCGTCTCTGCTCTAGGCATTGCGAACCTCAAGAGCAAGAATCAGATTCGGCTGAACTTCACAGCCATTGATGCTGCGGACGAGGACAAGAGCGGTGGGATTGTCGTGCAAGTCATGTCGCTTGCTGACGTCAAAAAGATCAACGAGACGATCGCAACCTTTGAGAAGAAAGACGCTGGCGGGAAGTGCTTGAAGGACGGCTACGTGGCGCTCTACATTTTCGGCTTCTGCAAAGCGTCAACAAATGCGGCCGTTCTTAGCTACTGCCAAGTGGTCGATCCCGGCTTCTTTGTCAACAAGCTCATTGACTTCGATGATGAAGAAAAGGTGCAGGTGATCATCGACACGGTCCGTCGTCATGTGGACTATTCTTCGATCCACCCTCATGACGATATTGAGTGTCTTAAGATTGTATTGGGCTACGTGGGTCGCAATGCCGTCAGGCACCGCATGTACTGCGAGGGCAACTTCTTACGAAATTGTCCGCAAGCCTTGGTTGCATGGGTCTTACCCATTGATGGGTTTCGCCATCAATGGGTGGAATCCCGGTATATTTGTCGTCTAGCATGGGAGTGCCAAGATGGGCGCTCGGCTACATCACATTGGGCGTCATAGCAGCGAACAGGAGCATCGATGAATCGCTATCAACAGCTTTCCGCGTTGGCCGCGAAGTACAGCCAACAGTTCTTCGAGCAGCAACGCCTTTGCCGTCGCCGCGCCGTAGCGCTGATTGAGGCTTACGCGGCGTACCTCGAATGCCCCCTTGCCGACATCGAGCAGGTCGAACTCGATGGCAACCTGAGCCCCACAGACAAGAGAGTCCCGATTGACGGAAAGCTGCCGCTTGTAGTCGATCGAGACGGTTACTGGCACTTCTGCTGGCGCATCCACTTCGATGCTGGCGCCAGTCAGTTCTCAGCGCATGAGCATGTGGTGTTCGCCATTCGCATCGACGAGGATCTTCTGAGCATTCGCGAAGATGGAGAGTTCACGGTGAAGGTGAGTGATCTCGCCAGTGCTGAACCATTCTTCAAGCACCTGTTCGAGAAGTCTCTGGTCGGCTTCGGAAAATCCCATGGCGAGCGAACTGCTCGCATCGGATTTATCGGTGAGTAGCGACCAATGACGCCCAACCCCTTCCATCGAGGGGAGCCGTGCGAGCTTTCACGAAGCCCTGGCGTACCGTATGCAATGCCAATACGCTTTGTTGTTCAACGTCTTTGATTGGCACAAAGCGCATATTGGGTCGGGCTACCGCCTCGCAGATTGCCTCGGCATCGGCCGCATCATTCTTGTTGGTCTTGACATAAGGCTTGACGAACTGGGGTGCCATCAATTTGACCGTATGGCCAAAGCCATGCAACTTGCGCGCCCAGTAGTGCGCTCCACCACAGGCTTCCATGCCGATCAAACAAGCTGGCAGGTTGACGAAAAACTCTGCCATCTGGTCACGACGTATGTGTTTCTTCATGACGGGCTTGCCAAGCTCGTTGACTCCGTGCAACTGGAAAACATTCTGGCCAGGTCGATGCCTACAGTTGAGACTTTCATAGTGGTTGCTCCTGTTTGCTGAAGGGGTTGCTAAGCAACTCCACTTTGACACACAACGGTGCCGCCTAAGGCGGGGGCGTTCATCCCATTGGTATCGGGCTGGCATTTCAACAATCTGGCCGTCGGGTAAGGGCACCCAGAAGCCGGCGACGGCAGGCTGGTGTGGAGCAGCCCAATGCAATCGAAGTCCCAGCGACAGGTTTAAGGCGTGGGATTCGAGGTGGCCGTTGGCTCTTGACGACCATGAGCCGACATTGGTGAGTGACGGGTCAGTGGGCTTGCAGCCCTACCAAATCCGAGAGCAGACCGGCCACAAATCGGATACCAGTTTGGCGAGATACATTAGGGCCATTGAGAAAAAAACCTTCTTTGTTCTTATCGAATGATTTCACGACTGAAGCATAGATGGCAACTACTGGCCCGCTTGTGACTGCGAAGCATTACCAAGTTGGCTTTTAAAGCTCACCCAATCTCTAATCATCATTTCAAGACCTGGCAAGAACCAAGTCTTCAAGGAATGCTTTGACAAGCTGATCGGGCCACGATGCGATTTAACTTTTTTTGACAGTTTTGCATAAACCTTCTGCAAAAACGGGAGTTCTTGCAACTTCCACTTTGTGTATTCATGCGGATGGATATATCGTTCTTTAAGTGAACGTTGGACTTTTTCAATCGTGGGAGTTGGAACTCTGCATAATATTTCTACGAAATTATCGGGGGATACAAACGCGAATACGGGGTCTTCTGAAAACCAACTCTCATCGTTGACGCTTCGCACCAAATGTTTTGACCAGAGCTCGGGGTTAGCTTCCAACATCGGCATCCAATCAATAGAGCGTTGACGAACCATGTCCATTCTTGCGGTAGTCTGTTGCTGTCGGTAATATGCAAAAAAATCTTGAAATTCTTTTGTTTCACGACCTGTAAACCCTAAACCGAAAGCAGCCCCATCTCCGCTAAATGACCCCGAACGGTCGCCACTTGAACCAGGGTCAATTTTCTTTTCTGCCGCAGAATCTCTCACCACTTTCTTGGCGATAGCGGCCATCTTTTTTTTCGTTTTTTTAATCAGTCCTTGCGAAGCAAGTGACAGCATTATTGATACAGCATGCAACAACTCGCCTTCTGAAACATAGTCAAGGGCGACTAGCCTGCGATAGACATCAGTTGAGAATGCCTGAAACTCCTCATCGGTCAGCGAATGAAGATACCAAAGTCTCCTCCATGAGGCTGTCGTTTCATTTGCGAGATAGTTGCTGTTGGCCAGAGAATCTTTTGCAGTTGCGTCTGACAAGTTACCTTGTCCAAAAAATTCAGCGTACGCCGAAGCCATCAATGCGAGGACCGGTTCTTGATCCAAGCCATGTCGGTTTAAGGCCAGCTCTTTGAGGCTAAGAGGGGTATCGTCTGAATTTTTTTCCTTGTCATTGAAATACTTAGACCAATCTTGCATTCCCAGATCATTCATATCACTTACGGTCAAAGTACCTGCACGATGTTCGATAGACAGCGTCAAGACGTCATTCAGTAGCCGACGTACAAACTCAATCTTCTGGCCAAGTGTATCTGTTTGTATACAGTCCCAAATATCTGAAAAATCGAAAATTGCCTGCCTGAGTTGACGCAAGTTGTCATACTCGGCCCGATGAAAAACTGCCAATACGTCATCACTACGTTCAGCTAGTATGGCGTGAGCTTTGCGCGAGGAAACCTCCTCCAAGAAATGAGTCAATGCGGCGTTTGCATTGGGTTTTATCTGAAATGTTCGTCCAATCACCTTTTCCTTAATAGCTGCAAAACCTGAATCGCGTGCAATAGATTTGGCTTCCTCATTTGCCAATACAAGAACACGATATCCATCGTGCTCAACAAACTGATTGATGAACCCTAAACAGTCCTCGATTGGCATTGAGCACCGCTCCAGATCGTCAAAGATCAATATAGCGCCTTCGGTGCTCGCCCACTTTTCCAACTCGGGCATTGCGATCTGCAAATTCCCATCGTCCTTGCCATCCCCATCCCAGTCGATTTTGATGGTGCCCTTCAGCAAGCTCTTTGCCAAGGCCAACGTCTTCTGGACTTTTGCATTTCCAAGTATGGGATGAATTTGCGCAAAAAACTGATCTGATATATCCGATGCCTTTGAGACCCCAAATAGGCTCACATACAGTGGCCTTTTCCCTTCAGATCTTAGTTTGTCTTGGTACCGGTCTATAAACCAAGTCTTGCCACTACCCCAAGGCCCCCTCAGCATCACAGCGTATCCAGGAGATACATCGCATAAGCAGTAGCGGTCTAAGAAATGCAGCAGAGCTTGATTGGGGTCGTCGATTTGAAGTTGCACAGCGGAATAGTCCCAAGAAAGTGGTTCGCCAATCGTACATGTGAATGCATTGAGGCGTTGGCTTTCCATGTCACGTCGTTGGGAAGACGTTATATGGTCGCGACGCGAGAACCCTGCGTAACACTGTTTTTTGTAACTGCGACCGTAGAAGGTTGCCAGCAATAGCACCTGAAGTAGCAATTGGAGTCTGAGTAAGGATTTTTGGGCTTGGCAAGGTGCGTCTGGGAATGACGGCTTTCGGATACCGATTTCACAACCCACTAAGGCCGCTTTGGGCACGGTCCTGACAATCAACTATCAAAACTGCGCGTCCGAAACCGGCCACTAAGCCGGCAGCTCTTGCAGCGGGTGATATTGCGGCCACTTCAAAACCCCGCCGTCGGTGCCTGACTTTGTGCCCGCGTGGTAATTCAGATCATGACCAGTAGTTGTCGGAAAACTTTACAGGGAACACTTCCAGTGAGACCCGGCTATCCACGCGCCCATTGATAGTAATCAAGTTTCTGTTAATTTTTTCGCATGGTACATATATTGCGCGGACTAAGAAAATATCTT
This sequence comes from Rhodoferax ferrireducens T118, assembly GCF_000013605.1. Lineage (NCBI taxonomy): Bacteria > Pseudomonadati > Pseudomonadota > Betaproteobacteria > Burkholderiales > Comamonadaceae > Rhodoferax > Rhodoferax ferrireducens. The sequence goes on along the minus strand of NC_007908.1, from coordinate 4,685,429 downwards.
GTTATTGCCATAGTTCATAAAAAATCAAAGTTCGAATGGAGCAGTCACTGTGAAAAGACTATACGTTCTTGCCATATCACTCGCTCTTGCGGCTTCGGGGAATGCCTCGACAGTCAGCTTCAGCTTTTCCAACGCACTTGCACCCGCTAGTTTTCAGCAGACCAACGACCTTGGCTTGTTTGACACGACCCTTGGCGCCTTAACCGGCGCCCAACTTTTCTGGTCTATCGGTACGGTGTTCTCTGTTACCGGAACCAACAACAGCGACGTATCTGAATCCGCCTCCTACAACCTAGGGACACAAGTTACTTTGAGCAGTTCACTTTCCGCCGTGAATTCGTTCCTGCCGGGCGCGATCACCTCGACCTTGCCAACGACCTATAATTTTGCGGCTCATGAGACGCATACGTTTGGCCCGCTCGGTGGGGCGCAAGGAAACGTGTATGACCTGTCTTCGATTCTTAGTTCGCTGGAGTGGTTCGGCACGGGGTCCGACAACTTCGTCATGACCTGCAATGCAGTCTCCGGCGCATCGGGCAGCGGGAGCAGTAACGTGGGTTTTTCTGGTTCGGCGCAAGCGCAGTGTGGCGCCTCCATCGTCTACACCTACGACGCGGCCGTGACCAGTGTTCCTGAACCAAGCTCTCTTGCCTTGGTTGGCCTTGCATTGGCTTAACGGTGCGCCGTCGCAAGTCCTGATCGCAGATTGTCAGGCGCTGTGTCTAGGGCCTATTGACCTTCTTGCCAGGACACTCATTTGCTGCTGGTGAATGTATATGCCGAGGCCTAGGCAGTGTGCTGACTACTGGCTCGGTGAACAGCCCGAACGACGATAAGAGTGACGTCAGTTCAAGCGCGCTTCATGGGCGGGGTCGCACCTTAGGTCAGGTTGTGCGAGCGCGCCATTTTGAGCAAGACCGAGCGGTCCACGCCAAAGCGGCACAGCGCGTCACACTGCTGCCTCAACTCTCCTGAAGGGAGGTAGCCCAGCCGGAATGAATCGCCACCACCCTGCATTGCGGGGCGCAACATTTGTGCGACCACCTCTTGCTCTCGTGCTTCCGGCGCGACCAGGTAGAAATGGCTCTGCTGGTCCGGGATGGACATGGCCAGGTCCTTCATGCGCAGGATGCCGGAGTAGATGGATGTACTCTGCTCCACTTCGAAGGCACAGACAAGTTGCGTCCCTCCCTTGGAAAACCAAAGCACGTCAATGAGCTCAACGGTCTGCCGCACGTCAACCGGCAGGGCCAGCGCCGGCAGTCTTGGCAGGGTGAGCATCGCAAAGCTATCTCCGCCACAGGTTCGGTTGCGGTCATTGCGGGCTACGAACACGTCGTAGCCAAGCGCCCGGCCGATGCGGATGAGGACGTGCTGGGTCTGGGTGTGCTCCGATGCCTCTTGCGCGTCGTGAAGGGTTTGTTCGTGCCGCTTCTTGGCAACCCTTTGAGCGACTTCCTGGACCTCGTGAAGAACGCTGTCTGCGTTACCGGGAAGCACAATCCGGTTCGAACCGATTTCGAATAACAATCCGGCCAGTGCGCCCAAGTCGTTGGACAGCAGCATGCGGTGCTGCTCATTTGTGCGCAGCATCGCTTCACGCATGGCGAAGTAGCTCTCCCAGCTTCCGAGCTTAAGCTTGGCGCCAAACAACGTGTTGAAACCGTTGACGATGGCCGTGTTGAACGGCGGGACCAGCGTTGGGTGCAGGAAATAGACGATGCTCGCTACTGAGGGCCCCAATCCCTTGATGGCCAGAGCGGCCAACCGGCTCATCTCGGCAAGCACTTGCCCTTCCTGAGTAGCGTTCAGGCAGGCGTTGAGGAACAGACCAAAGGCCTTCTTGTTCACCTCGTTTTCGTAGATGTCAGGGATGCGAAGTTTTGGCTTCCAGTAGAAGGGGTGTGCCGCGCCTTCGAACACCTGTTTTTGCTCGGTGATGGCGGCCAATACGACCTCGAGCGGAGAACCCTTGAAGTCGTTGCCGAAGGTGCCAGCAGATATGGCAGACACGGTGTTCCTGACGCCCAGGCGGATAGAGCGAAAGGCCTTCATCCGTGCTTCGCCCCCGACAAACCATGTGTTGTAGACCGACTCCGAGTCGCTCTTATAGCGGGCAATGAGGGTAGGGAGGTCAGTGATTTGCGCGTCCATAGATGGTTGTAAGCATGAGTTTATAGAGCTGGTCGGTAGCCGCAGACTTGCGCGCCTACCGATTCGAGTGTCCGCTTTTGTTACCGGGTATTGGCCAGGGGCAGCTTACTGGAATCTCATTCAGCAATAAGTCCAACAGCTCGCGCTAGGACCACTGCCTGTTCTCGTTGCTGAACTCCAAGCTTGCCGAAAATGCTTTTTAAGTGCGTTTTCACCGTTTCTGCGGATATGTTCATCGACCGCGCCACTTCTTTGTTGGATTGGCCTGACGCCACCAACATCAGGACGTCGCGCTCGCGCTCAGTGAGCGTCCCGGCAACGCCTGTTTTGTTGGCCTTGTCCGCTTCATTTGCGTCAACGGCCAACAGACGCCGAACGCTGATGGCAAGCTCGGCATTGCAGTGGCTACTGACCAAAAAGCGTGGCAGGAGGGCCTGCAGATCGCCTCCGGCGTCCAGAATGCTGCGGTGTACACCAATGCGCTGCGCTGTCAGTATTACCTCGCGCAGCGTCTCAAAGGCCCCATCACGGTCATCGTCCGCCATATGTGCCAACACCAGTGAAGTACCGGTTTGAATGGCACGCAAGTCGTTGCGCTCCGACTTCGCAAGGTCGAAGAGACGCCTCAGCGCAATGCGGGCCTCACTGGCACGTCGATCCGCCAATGCCACCAACGCATGCCCCCAGTCGCGAAAAACAAGCAAGTCGGTATGCACGCCTGATGGCAAAGTGGCTTTGAGTGCTGCGAGTCGCGCCAAACGAACAGCTGTCGCGTTGGCTTCGTCAAGTCGGTTCTCATCAATGAGCCGCTTCAACCGTTCCATCAGCATGGCGCCTACTAGCCTGTCCCAGCCTCGGTTGTATCCAATAGCCTCTGCATGCCCGATCAGCTCAAAGGCGCGTTCGCATTGTCCTTGGATCCACGCGATTCTGGAAAGAACCAAGTAGGTCTGCATTACGCTCTCAAGAATTGCGGTGTTGTCTGTGAGGGAGACCAACGGGTGTAACAATGCCGCTGCCTCCTCAAGCCGATCGTGCTCGTAGTGCAGCATGGCGAGCAACGGTGCGGCCAGAGCAGCGGACACCGACTGAGTGCCGGCATACATCTCGGCCTGCCGCAAGGCCTCGCGGGCATGGCGCTCGGCCAAGCCCAGACGCCCCTGTTCCATTTCAACATAGCCGAGAATCACTTCGCGATACACGGTGGAAAAGACGTTGCGCCGATCCTCTTCAAAAGAGTAGGGCTCCCAAGGCTGTTCGTAAACACCGGCCCAGTCGCGGCTTACCCAATGTACGTATCGCATGACGTTGGAGACCACGTTGAATGTCCATGCATCACCCTGCACGCCGAGCTCGCACCATGCGCGCGCCAGTTCACCAGCGCGAGCCGAATCGTCTTGCAGCCCCGCGGCCACGGCGTGAACTGCCAAACATTGGGCTTGTGCATCGGCGTGACCTGTGATGAGTGGGTTCGCACGCTCAATCTCCGCCAGTAGTGGCACGGCATCCTCGTAGCGCATGGCCAGAGTCAGCCCCCACGCTACGGCCAGTTGCACGCTTGGCTGCGATCGCAACAGCTCCGCAGGGAACTGGCGGCGCCAACCCACAAGCGTCATTAGATCGCCCGTTTTTACCAATGCCATGCAGCAGTGCACCATCCATTCGATGGCCTGGGTTCCGTCGCCGGCTGCCAAGGCGTGGCGCACAGCATCGGTCCAGGCGGACTGGCGTGCGAACCACTGCGCAGCACGACCGTGCAACTGGAGTTGGTCGATCTTCAGTCGCTGAGTGAGCGGGCCAAGCAAATAGTCGCGTAGCAGTTGGGGGTAGCGCAGCCATCGACCTTCGCTGTCCAGTGGCTCGACCAACTGGTTAACCTGCTCAAGCTGGTCAAGAAGCTCGGCGCTGTCTTCTTGTGCAGTCACGGCATTGCACAAATCCACGTTCAGATGTTCAAGCACAGCTGTTTGGGCCATGAAGCGAACCGTGTCGACTGGAATACTTGCCAGCAGATCTTCAATTAGGTGCGTGAAGGCACGCGACGCGCCGGAAGCACTTGCCTCAAGTACCCCTGCACCACCCGGCCCAAGCGCTGCGATACGCAGGGCCGCAGCCCATCCACCTGTACTTGCATACAACTGGGCAATTTGCGCTGCAGTTGGTGGCTGTGCGCAGGCTGTGCGCAGGAAATGGTCCGTCTCCTTTGCGTCGAAACGCATTGCGTTGGCATCGACATTGAGCCATTCACCATGGGCACGCAGCCGCGACAGCATCAATGGCGGTGCGTCCCGAGAAGTAATCACCAGATGCACGGTCGACGGCACATGCGATACCAAGAAGGCCATAGCGTCGTGAATGGCGGAATCGTGGATCCACTGGTAATCGTCCAGCACCACAAAGACTTCCCCCTGCACTTTTTCGAGGTCGTTCACCAGGAGCGAGACCACGGCACGTGGTGCGGCCAGCACGCTGCCTTGTAATAGTGCCAAGGCGGATTGACCAACGCCTGGTCCAAGACGATCTACCGCATGCGTCAGGCCATGCATGAAACGCACCGGCTCGTCGTCATCCTGCTCCAAACTCAGCCATGCGCAATGGTGACCGCTCGCAAGCCAGTGGGTCGTCCAAGCGGCGGCCAGGGTGGTCTTTCCAAAGCCACCCGGCGCGGTAAGTGTGACCAAGCGTGCGAATGAAGCAGCAGCCCGCACGACGTCCAGACGCGCACGATCTATTGCTCCGCGAGGTGCGCGCAAGGAATTCACCTTGGTGCCCAGCAAAGTGTCGCTTGAATTGATTTCCATAGTCTTGCGCAATCTAGCGCAAAGCTCCAGACGCGCCCATAGGGGTTTCCCTTCTCCCCCAGTCTACCCCCCGATGCCTCCCCCATCGACCACCTATCGAACACCCGCTACGGGGGATGGTCGGAACGCAGCGCGGCACCTAGCATTGAATCGAGCTGCAGATTGAAGCAGCGAAACACGCCGCTACTGCGGCAAATTATCAACAACAGGAGACAGACTATGACCAGCGCGTATGTACCACTCACCCCGCTAGGGGCTGAGCCCGAATTCAATGATATGGCTGCGGCAGTGCAGGCAACCGCCAGGCGCTTTGCACAAGAGGTGATGCGTCCCATTGGCAAGCAACTCGACCGCATGTCGCCAGAACAGGTGATTGCGGCAGATTCGCCCCTATGGGGGGTGTACCAGCAGTTTGCGGCTCTAGGTTTCGGGCTCGATAACTTGTTGGCCATGGAGCCGGCAGATCGGGCCCGCATCATGTGCATTCTGTTCGAGGAGCTTGGTTGGGGTGACTCAGGACTGGCCGTGTCCATCGGTGCCGGCATGATCCCCGCGATGATCAGCACAATGCTGGGCAACACATTCTGCCGGGGCCTGGCCAGCGATGACAAGTTGGGCGTCTGGTTGATCACTGAGCCGGACCATGGCACGGACTCGCTGGACCCTGACCGCAAGATTTTTCACCCACAAGGCAATTACGGTCGCCCAAATTGTGTCGTCACGATCACCGACGACGAACTGGTCATCAGCGGCCAAAAAGCGGCCTGGGTGTCTAACGGCACCATTGGTCAGGTTGGACTGCTGTATGCCGCAGCAGACGCCGGCAACGGTCCAGACACACAGCATGGCGCGGTGGTCATGGTGCCCATGGACACGAAGGGAATTTCACGCGGCAAGCCACTTGACAAGATGGGCCAACGTGCGCTGAACCAGGGTGAAGTGTATTTTGACAATGTGCGTTTGTCCAAAGAGCACTTGCTGGCCGGCCCCGACCAGTACCAAATGGCCACTTATCTGGTGCACACCATGGCAAACGGCCTGATGGGTGCAATTTTCACGGGCTGCGCACGCTCATCGTACGACCTGGCGCTGGCTTATGCGCATGAGCGCAAGGCGGGTGGCGTGCCCATCATCCGTCACCAATCGGTCGCGCAAAGGTTGTTCCACATGTTCCGTAAGGTGGAGGCCGCCTGCGCCTTGACGCGCCGCGTCGTGCACTACAACTTCCAGACGCCGCAACTTGCCTTGCAAGCCGCCATGGCAGCCAAGGTCAACGCGACGCAGACTGCTTTTGAGGTCGCCAGCGAAGCGCTGCAAATGCACGGCGCTAACGGACTGACACGGGATTACCCGGTCGAGAAAATATTGCGTGATGCGCGTGCTTCGCTGATTGAGGACGGCTGCAACGAGATTCTTGCCATCAAGGGTGGCTACTGCCTCACCAACCCCGACCTGCTTTAACCCAAAGCCTTTTCCAACACCAACGACAGGAGATAGAAGATCATGACTACCAATTACCAAGTGGTGCTGTATGGCGCCAGCGGCTACACCGGCAAGCTCACTGCGTGGAAGCTGGCCAAACGCGGCATCCCGTTCATTGCTGCAGGACGTGATGCTGCCCGCCTTGCCGCAGAAATGGAAAAAATTCCTGAACTCAAGGGCCACGACTATAAGTGCGTTAGCGTCAAGCACGACACCGCCTCGCTGATCGAGCTGCTACAGGGCAAGAAAGTAGTTCTAAATATCGTCGGGCCCTTCATGCAATTGGGCCTGCCAGTGGTGCAAGCCGCGCTGGCTGCCGGTTGCCACTATTTCGACACTACGGGTGAAACCGACTGGATCATGCGGCTGAAGAAGGAGTTCGGTGCAGCCTTCGCAGAGAAGGAACTCGCACTGTGTCCGGCCAACTCCTATATGTGGACCGAGGGTACGCTGGCAGCGGAGATTGCGCTGGAAACCCCGGGCATCGACTCGCTGGACCTGTTGTACTACGGCGACTCTGAGGTAAGCGTGGCATCGACCATGTCTTTTCTGCGCATGTGCACCAAGCCGATGTACTACCTTAAAGGCGGTGCGCTCGTGCAGTGGCCTTGGGCCACTGCCTATGACGTCACCGTTCCAGGCATCCACCGAGTGCTCAAGGCGCTGCCTTGGGGTGGTGCTGGAGAGCCTGTGTGGTACGAAGGCGATCCGCGCGTGAAGAACTGTTCGGTGCTGTTTTCATTGGGAAATCAGGAGATATTCATGAGCATCCTCGGGCTGCTACAGCAATTTGAGACGGACCATCGGCACCTTGACGCTGCGGCACAGGAAGAGGTGACCAACGCCATTGGCAAACAAGTGACGCAGGTGGAGCCGCCTCGTGAGTTGCCAGAAGTGCACCGCAACGTCGTGTCCTGCCAGGCGCGTGGCAACACAAAATCGGTCAGTGTCATCCTGCGCGGTAGCTGCGCTTACGCACAGACAGGCGTGTTCGCGGCCGAAGCTGCGATGCGCGTGCTGGCCGGCAAGCACAAGGCTGTGGGATTTGGCTCGGGTTCGGCCATTTTTGGCGCGCGGCAGCTGCTGGCGGTCCAGGCCGAAGAAGGCTATCTCTCCTATGAGATTACGCAACAGTAAAGCGCGTCATATGACGCAGACCTCCTGAGTCGGGTCTGCTTCATCAAACGCGCAAGTTTCACGGCGCAATCGAAGCGCCATCAACAAGGCAGGATATGAGCAACTCCATTTACGTTGCCGGAATCGGCATGACGCAGTTCGGCAGGCACCTCTCTTTAAGCGTCAAGGACCTCACGCGACTGGCGGTTGAGGCCGCGCTCGCGGATGCGGGCTGCGACAAATCGCAGCTGCAAGGGGCCTACTTTGCCAATTCGACGCAGGGCCATATGGATGGCCAGCACATGATCCGTGGTCAACTTGCGCTGCGTGCCATGGGCCTTCAGAGCTTGCCGGTGGTGAACGTAGAGAATGCGTGCGCCAGCGCCAGTACCGCATTCCAGATGGCGGTGATCCACGTGAGGGCCGGCGATGCTGATATTGTGCTTGCGGTGGGTGCCGAGAAAATGTTTTCTGCCGACAAAGCCCGCATGTTTGCCGCCTTTGACGGCGCCTGGGATGTGCACGATAAAGAGGCGGGTCGGGAGCGTTTGCTTCAGATGGGTGCTGGCGTCGAGCCACCACCCGGCAGTGTCTCCAGCAGTCCCTACAGCGTGTTTATGGACATTTACGCCGCGATGGGGCGCATGCACATGCGCGAGTACGGCACAACGCTACGCCAGTTCGCCGCCGTTTCGGCTAAGAACCATGGGCACTCGGTACACAACGTCAACTCTCAGTACCGCAATGCTTACACCATAGAGCAGATCTTGACCGCTGCGCCCATCACTTACCCCTTGACGCTGCCAATGTGTTCACCGGTAAGCGATGGTGCCGCCGCAGCCATCGTTTGCAATGAAGCGGGCCTGAAGAAATTACAGGGCCGGCGTGAGCGAGCGATCCGCGTGCTGGCGTATGTGCTGCAGACTGGAAGTGACCGCAGTGCGACCGACCTTGAGCACCACCTGGTGCGCATTGCGTCGCGCCGAGTCTACGAGCAAGCTGGTATCGGTCCCAACGACGTAAGCGTGGCCGAAGTGCACGACGCCACGGCAATTGGCGAAATCCTGCAATCCGAGTTGCTGGGCTTGGTGCCCATGGGCCAAGGCGGGCCTGCCGCCGAACGGGGTGAGACCACGATTGGCGGACGCATTCCGATCAACCCATCCGGCGGCCTTGAATCCAAAGGCCACCCCATTGGTGCCACCGGCATAGGGCAGATATTTGAGCTCGTGACCCAATTGCGTGGCGAGGCCGGAGCGCGCCAGGTCGATGGTGCCCGTATTGCCATCGCCGAGAACGGTGGGGGCCTAGCTGGCGAGGAAGAGGCCGTGGCCTGCGTGACGCTGCTGGGGCACTGATTAACAATGCCAATAGAGATTTCGATATGACGACTCTTACTGAAAATATTCTGGCCAACCTGATCGCCAACCGTGCAGCAGAGATGCCGGACTTCGATGTCCTCACCATCGAAGGTGCTGGCGTCTGCCCTGATGAGGTGCGCAACTACCGAGACCTTTGGGACAATGGTCGTCGCATGGCGCAAGTATTGCTGGATTTGGGAGTGCAGCCAGGCCACCGCTTCGCATTGCTTATGGCCAACCACGCCGAGTTTGTGGAGGCGATGGTCGCGGCAAGTATCGTGGGTGCGGTAGTGGTGCCAATTGACCCACGAGCCAAAGGCGACAAGCTGCATTTCATGTTGGAAAACGCCCAGTGCAGCGGTGCCTTCGTGGCGGACTATGCACTAGGCAATTTGCAGCCATTGCGTGTCACGCTACCCGGTCTGCGCTGGGTCATGGGCTTTGCGACCAATGAGGGCACGTGCCCCTTGTCGGACTACCCCGGCTTTGTGGATTGGGTGGCTGCAGCGCCAACGAATGCGCCCGATCTGCCGGTGCTGACCACTGACCCTGATAGCCCGCTGGAATTGATCTTTACCTCAGGAACGACCGGAGATCCCAAGGGGATTGTGCTAACAAACCGCCGCTACTGCGACACCTCGCTGTTGGCAAAGCGCCTCTTCGGGTATCGCGATGACGACAAGCTGTACTCTGGTTTATCGCTGACGCACGCCAATGCGCAAATCGTCACGCTCGGCGCGGCGCTGGCCTGCAAGCTGCGTTGTGTTCTTTCACGGCGCTTTACCAAGTCACGTCTATGGAACATCACCCGCAAGTATGGAGCGACCAGCTTCACCTTATTGGGTGGCATGACCACCGCCGTCTACGCAGAGTTGCCAAAGCCCGACGATGCCGAAAATCCGGTTCGTTTCGTTGTCTCGGCAGGCATGCCTGCGGCCATTTGGGGGGAATTCGAGCGTCGCTTCAATGTGCAGGTTCTTGAGTTTTATGGTGCGGCAGAAGGGGGCTTGAGTTTCAATCACCCGGGAGCTGGACCGGTTGGCAGCATTGGAAAGGTGGCTCCGACACTCAAACATCGCATCGTGGATGACCTAGGCAACGATGTGCCGCGTGGCGTACCAGGCGAATTGTTGTTTCGTCACGCCAATGGAGATCCCTTCGTGGTTGAGTATTTCGGCAATCCTGATGCGTCAACCAAAAAATGTGCCGGCGGTTGGTTGCATATGGGTGACGTCGTGCACGAAGACGAAAACGGTTGGCTCTTTTTCGACTACCGCAAGGGAAATGGCATCCGCCGGAACGGCGAGTTCATTGACACCACCTTCATTGAAAAGGTAATTGCCGAGTCAGGCTTGGTCGATGATGTCTACGTCTACGGCATTGCGAGCGCGAATTTGGTGCCAGGCGAAAAAGACGTCGTCGCTGCCGTTGTGGCTAAGAACGCGGTCACGTTTGACCCACAACAGCTGTTTGAATCGTGCAGGGGCAAACTCGACGCCAGTCTCCTGCCCGGATTCATCCAGGTGCTCGCCCAGATTCCAAAAACAGCTTCTGAAAAACCTCAGGACCGTTTTCTAATCGACGCGTTCAAGCAGGACTCGCACGCGGTTTACCGCCGAGTCTAATCTGCTGACCTGCACAACTGGTGCAGGTGCCGTCGCGTTATGCACTTGCGGTTGGCCTCGTCAAGACAACGAAAGTCGGTCTTCCACAGGCGGATAACGCCGCAGCCACCATCCACCTACCTGCCCCGCACCCCGACGAGGTGAAGGGCGATATTGACCGCTTGGACACCTGGCGTTTGAAGGTCGAATCGCGGAAAGACGCCGCGGCCGCAAACAGAAAGTGATCGCTCAAGGGGCTGCCTCATGGGTCATTGATTGGCTATTCAATTCGCCGGCATTCGTACGCTCAGAAATGATAGCTTGAAGGTCTGCTATGTGGCAACCATTTCGCGACGATCAATGGCTCCAATGGGCCTTGGATTCAACCGGTCGATGCAACACACTAGAAATTGCATAAGCAGAAGGAGTGTTGCAGATGAAGCAAAGGCCCAGGATTTACTACTCTGATAACCAGAAGGCTCTGATGTGGGAACGCCGGAAGAAGGGTGAATCCCTTCAACAGATTGCCCAGTTATTTGATAGAAACCACTCATCTATCAGCCGCATCCTGGGTGAGACTGGTGGCATACGTCCGGCGCAGCGTTGTCGTTCCCAATTTGCTTTGAGCCTGGCTGAACGCGAAGAGATATCTCGCGCACTGGCGGTGGGACGCTCGATCCGGTCAATTGCTTGCCTGCTTGGACGTGCGCCATCAACCGTAAGCCGTGAGATCCAGCGCAACGGTGGCCAGGGCTGCCACCGCGCGACCCTGGCCGACCAGGCTGCCTGGGATCGTGCGTGTCGCCCCAAGACCTGCAAACTGGTGGAGAAGCTAAAGCTGGCGAGCCTCGTGGCCGGTAAGCTCCAATTGCAATGGTCACCACAGCAAATTGCCGGATGGTTGAAGCAGGCTTATGCGGACGACGAGAACTATCAGGTGTCACACGAAACCATCTATCGAAGTCTCTTCATACAGGCCCGTGGTGCCCTGAAGAAAGAACTGCTGCAACATTTGAGGCGCACCAGGACCATGCGCCGTTCGCGCCACCACACCCAAAAGACAGACAACCACGGCAAAATCACCAACGCAGTGTCCATCAGCGAGCGTCCAGCCTCGGTGGAGGATCGGGCCATACCTGGCCACTGGGAAGGCGATTTGCTGTTTGGCAGCCTCAACAACCAGATTGCGACACTGGTCGAGCGTCAGACGCGTTACGTGATGCTGGTGAAGGTTGCCCACAAAGATACCCAGACGGTCATCAATGCACTGATCCAAAAAGCTCGCAAGCTGCCCCAGGAACTCTACAAGTCGCTGACCTGGGATCGGGGTCATGAAATGGCTGACCACAAGCGCTTCACACTGGCCACAGACATCAGTGTTTACTTCTGTGATCCCCAGAGTCCCTGGCAGCGTGGGAGCAATGAGAATACGAACGGACTATTGCGGCAGTATTTCCCCAAGGGAATCGATATCTCGAATTATTCACAGGCACAGCTCAATGCAGTGGCGAGAAAACTGAACGAGCGCCCAAGGAAAACTCTAAACTACGAAACGCCCGCTGAACGATTCAGCCAACTTGTTGCATCGACCGGTTGAATCCAAGGTCGCCACAAGTCAGAGGCGACATCAAACTGCTTGCCTGAAACTTGACGTTCGCAAATTCACCAAGTCGTGGTGACGGACAGCGGCCTGCCGTGGACGCGAACTACGTGCCCTCAGCAGTCAGCCAGCCACCAGAGTTGGTGGCTGCAGAGCGGACGGCGAGTGTCAATTGTCGGAAGTAGACTGTCGGCGCCGATTCAATATTGACCACCTGTGCCGATTGAATTTTGACCAGGGGCTAAAGCTGACTTCTTGAACGTCAACTGTGGATAACTATAGCGCTTTGCTGTTTTGCTGGACTCCTTTTGAATTGGCTGTTGGTGTGAATTCATCATCAGTGGGCAAGCTGCGTAGGGCGTAGCCCGAAGCTGCTTGCCCGCTGATTTGCTCTGCATCAAAGCTGATCAACATCCTCTTTCGGCTCTGAACCCTGGCGTGCTTCTGCCTTTCTGGATTGCTCTCTGGACTTGATGCGGCCCTTGGCTTCATTGGAGCTGTGCCGGAAGCGGTAAGACTCATTGCCGGTCTCCAGGATATGGCAATGGTGAGTGAGCCTGTCCAGCAAGGCCGTGGTCATCTTGGCATCGCCAAACACGCTGGACCACTCGGCAAACGTCAAGTTGGTGGTGATCAGCACGCTGGTGTGCTCGTACAACTTGGACAGCAAATGAAACAGTAAGGCGCCACCGGCCTGACTGAATGGCAAATATCCCAGCTCATCCAGAATGATCAGATCCATGCGCAGCAGACTCATGGCAATCCGACCCGCCTTCCCTTGTGCCTTCTCTTGTTCCAGTGCGTTGACCAGATCCACCGTGGAATAGAAGCGCACACGTTTGCTGTGGTGGGTCAGGCCAGAGATTCCCAAGGCGGTGGCCAAGTGCGTCTTGCCGGTGCCCGGTCCGCCAATCAACACCACGTTCTGCGCATCTTCGGTAAACGACAGGTTAGCCAGTTTGCCCATCAATATCCTGTCAACAATGGACGCCTCAAAGTCAAAGCCCGCGATGTCCCGATGCACCGGAAAGCGCGCCGACTTCATTTGGTGCGCAATGGAACGCAAGGCCCGGTCCACGTCTTCGGCCTGCAGTAAATGCTCAATCAACCAGCGCGAAGAATCCAGTGTTGAGTCGCCCCCTTGCGCCGTCAAATCAGCCCAGGCAGTGGCCATGCCGTTCAGGCGCAGTGCTTTGAGTTCGGACTGTATGTCACGTTTAGCATCACGCATGGCTCACCTCCTGCCCATCTTGATGAGTGGGGCGTAGTCGGTCATAGCGTGCGGTATCAGCTCGAGGGGCCTCATTGAGCTGCAAAGAGGTCTGGGCCTGCTCTGGTGTCGTTGGCGTATTCAATCGTGCCAGCACGTTCTTTACGTGTTCGGCGCTGATGCTGCCACTGGGCGCGGCAGCTTCAAGCACCAGTTCAACCGCCACCAGCACTTCTTCAAGTCCGGCCAGTGGCACCACGGCAAGCACTTCTGCCATGACACGGTCTCCACCGGTGTGGCGCAAGAGGGATTGGCGAAGACGCAGCAAGGGTGGTGGCATGTCCAGAAACGGAGCGCCGTTTCGCAAGGCGCCGGGCTTGCGTTGCACCAGGTCAATGTAGTGCTGCCAGTCATACGTGGTTTGCCCACTGCCGGTCAGCCTGGGGTGACTGGCAACCAGCGTATCTGCGGCTGCCACTGCAACCCTATTCGGATACAGCCGGGTGCTGACCATGTGACCGGCCCATTCGCAAGGCACCGAGTAGCGGTTGCGCGCCACCGCCACCAGACAGGTGCTGCTCACCCGTGCCTATTTCTCCACGTAGCCATCAAACGATGCGGGCATGCTTATGAGGTGAGCACGCTCCAATTCCAGCATCTCGGCCACGGTGAACTGCTTGTGAACAGGGTGTTGCGTGTCCGCCCAGATCGAGCGACAGCGCTCGCCCAGCCAGGCGTTGAGTTCAATGAACGAGCCAAAGCGACGGGTACCAGCTTCGATCCAAATACGTCGGCGACTGTCCTGCACATTCTTCTCCACCACGCCTTTCTCCCAACCGGATGCCACGTTGCAGAAGTCAGGATCGAACAGGTAGTGGCTACACATCGCCGCAAACCGCGGCATTGACGATGCGACCCTTGCCTTTCTTGACTTTGTCCACCGCTGTCTTCATGTTGTCGTAGATGCCGCGCCGGGTAACGCCACCGAGCGCATGGAAGGACCGGGTGTGGGCGTCAAACAGCATCTCGTGCCCTTGGCTGGGATAGGCCACCAGCCAGAAGGCACGACTGGCACACAGTTTGAGGTGGGCCACTTGCAGCTTGTAGAACACGCCACCCACCAGCAGTCCTTCATCGCTCCAGTCAAACTGGAAGGCTTCGCCCAGTTCGAAGCTCAATGGCACGAATGCTTTGCTGGGGGACTTGCCAGACTGCTCGCGCCAGGCGCGGGTGAAGTCAGTCGCTGCAATGTAGCCACCCCTATACCCTTGGGCCTGGATTTGTGTGAACAACGCCTTGGCCGTGCGGCGGGCGTGCTTGGGCCGATGGGAGTCGGCCGTGAGGGCCTGTTCCAGCGTTGCTTCAAAGGCAGTGAGCTTGCCTGCGGGACTTTCCCTGCTGTATTTGGGTACAACGTCGCTGGGTGCCTTAAGCCATTTCTTGATCGTGTTGCGTGACAGCCCGGTGAGCTTCGCAATTGCGGTGTTGGAGAGTTTGTCGCGCAGTTTCATGCGCCTGACCTTGTCTATCATTTCCATGGTGATCACCTTTGTCTCCTGCTGAATATTTCAGCAGGTCAGTGGAACACCCTGGTCAATTTTGGATCGGCGCTTGTGCCTTTAGGTGGTCAGTTTTCGGTCGGCGGCAACAGCGTACACCCAGCCTTGAAAGACCCACAGGCTTACTGGCCATTGGAGCGGTGGGGTGTTGCACACCTGTCTGGCGACAGGCTCGCCGCGCTTCGCCGGGTGTTCGATGAGGAGTTCTGGAGCACCGTGCCCGCCCTGGAGGGCGGCTGTGCAGGCCTGCCATGACCTGGTCGTCGGTGGGTACGAATTGGTCTGTGTATCGGCGCTCAGGGCGGAGTTCACCCAGGCGCGACTGCAAAACCTGAAGACACTGGGATTTCCCATCGAGATCGTTGTTGCAACGGGAAACGATGTAACGCAGCTGAGCCCCAAGGCGTCTGTAATTGAAAAACTCAAGCCGGTGGCCTTTGTGGATGATTTCTTGCCGTACCACCGAGGTGTTCCTCATGGAGTGCACAAGGCGCTGATCCGCAGGGAAGAAAATGGATCCCCAAATGTCGGCCCCGAACTCGAAAACGTGAATTCGCAGCATTTGAACCTGAGGGAGTTTGCCAATTGGTGGTTGGCAGGCGGAGCTGTCAAATCAATGTTCACAGGGGGAAAGACATGACCATGTCCTGTCAGTACCGACGCGCTGTTGATCCGCCTGCAAGGATTTCATTAACCCAGCCACGGAAAAGTGTGAAAGTGGCCTGAATTGGTCCCCCGCTGGTAGGGGCGTCAATATCGCGTCTGCGCCAACATCTGATGGCCAAGTTCGTTTCTCATCCAAAATTTGGCGCCCACAAGACCTGAACTAGCTGCCTTGCGCAACACGTTGCTGTTGTCGGTTCCGCAGCCACGGCATGGATCGGCCACCGAGCGGTCGACCCAGAAACGCTTCGGACATATCGACGGCCAGCAGTAGCACATCAAGGTTGATTCCGGTTGTGAAACCACACTGATGAGCTAGCATCACGAGGTCTTCGGTCGCAAGATTGCCGGCTGCGCCGGGAGCGAACGGGCAGCCACCGATGCCGCCGACGCTGGCGTCAAAACGGCGCACGCCTGCCTCTAATGCAGCATAGGCGTTTGCAGCTCCCATGCCACGGGTATCATGGAAATGGACCGCCAACATGTCGAGCGGAATGGATTGTGCGAGCACGCGCAGCAGTGCGGCAACCTGCCCGGGTGCGGCGGCGCCAATGGTGTCGGCGATGACAATCTCACCGGCTCCAGCAACGCGCATAGCCGCCGCAAGTCGCACGACTGTATCGGGGTCGGTCACGCCCTCGAACGGGCATTCCCAAGCGACTGCAATATAGGCGCGCGTCGCCAAGCCAGAAGCCCGGGCAGCATGCAAGGTTGCCTTGCAGTTCTCCTCAGCTTCGGCAAGGTTCATGTTGATGTTCTTGAGGTTCATCGTTTTTGTGGCCGAGATGACCACCGCGATCTCGCGTGCGCCCACTGCCGTTGCGCGCTCCAGTCCCTTAATGTTCGGGACTAGCGCGGAGGTGCGCAGGCCGGTCTCGCTCTCCAGAAAGCGCAAGCCGGCGATGACTTCCGCCGCGTCAGCCATCTGCGGCACGGCCTTCGGAGAAACGAAGCTTGTAGCTTCTACGCTACGCACGCCCGCGTCGGCCAGCGCGCGGATCAGACGCAGCTTATTGGACGTCGAAACGGTGACCGCCTGGCTTTGCAAGCCATCGCGCGGCGCCACGTCGGTTATGAAAATATGCTCCATGCGCGGCTGCTCAGGCGATGACGCCTGTAGCGCGGAGCTCGGAGAGTCGAGCTTCGTCATAGCCAAGAAAGCTTTTGAGGACAACCTCGGTGTGTTCACCGAGCGTGGGTGGGCTGGTGAAACTTTCGGGCCCGGCCCCAGGGAATTTCATCGGATTTCCCGGCATGCGCACCGTGCCACCCGACTTGAGTTGCACCTCGACCACCATGTCACGCGCGACGACCTGCGGATCGGCCAGGGCTTGCGCGAAGTCATTCACGGGTCCGCATGGGATGCGGGCGGCTCGCAGCTTGTCGAGCCAGTATTGTGCAGAATTTTGAGATAACTCTTCGTTGATGATGGCCTCGATGAACGTCTTCTCCGCATACCGTGCTGGCTGTTTCAGGTATTCCGGTTTCTTCAGTTCAGGCCGATCAATTACCTCTATGAACCGTTCGAAGAAGGCGTCGCCGATGCAAGCGATAACAATAAACCCATCTCTCGTGCTAAACGTGTTGTAGGGCACATGGACAAAATGGCTGTTGGCAATGCGGCCCGGAACATGTCCCGACATCAAATACATCGTCGCCATGTAGTTAAGCAGTGATATCTGTGCGTCCAGCATTGAGACGTCCACATGCTGCCCATGCCCGTCGCGAGCGCGAGATTGAAGAGCCGCGAGCACGCCCATTGCGCCGAAAATGCCGCCACCGAGATCGCCAATGGGAATGCCGCTTCGTACCGGGGCCCTGTCCGGGTCGCCCGTTATGCTCATGCCCCCCCCCATGCCCTGAACGACTTGGTCGAAAGCGGGGCGCTGGGTGTCCGGGCCCGTCTCTCCGAACCCCGTTACAGAACAGGTAATGATGCGCGGGTTGATGGCTGACAACGCCGCGTGATCGATACCCAGTCGTGCTGTGACCCCAACGCTGAAATTGTCAAACACCATATCGGCTTTGCGCACGAGGTCGTAGAACACCTCACGGCCCGAATGCGACTTCAGATCGATGCAAACACTCTCTTTGCTCCGGTTGAGCGTCAGGAAATAGGCCCCCATGCCGTCGCGTGAATAGTTGGGGTCAGTGGCCAGCAACTGACGCGTTCCTTCGCCCTGTCCGGGTGGCTCAACTTTTATCGTGCGTGCACCCAGATCAGTCAAAAGCATGGTCCCGTAGGGCCCCGACAACATGTGAGTCAGGTCCAGGATGGTGATTCCGTCGAGTGGTTTCATAGTCATATCGCGATATCCGCGGCAGTAGTTAACAGTTTTCCGTACCGGCTTGACTTCCAACAATGTGACAACCCGGCTCCAGACCGGCGTTTGACCTGGGGCCTCAAAGGGGAACAGAGTTTCTTCGAGTTTGTCGGTGCATTAAGTCATGCTAATTGTACGGATAAATATGATTGAGACAAGCGATGGAGCGTTGGGCGTAAATCTTAGCCAGGAAAGGGCAGGAGTCCTTGGGATGAATTTCCTGGCCCTGGGCGGCAGCGGGGCTGTGGAGAGATACGTTATACATAGGTATCAACGGGCGCACGATGGACTTTGGGACAAGGTCTCGGGGCCACCCACCAGCAAGGAGCGAACGCTGGCTCCTGATGCGCCTGCGCCGCCAAGAATGCGCCAGCTTCGATGCTGTCATCGTTGCCTTTACGCCGCCTTTGCGATACGCACTCAGTTTCAACACCGGGTAAACCCCAATGCATCCGGGCTAAATATACTATATTGTCCTTACAAATGAATATTTCGCTCTGATTGCTTGTCCAGAATCAGGCAGTACCTTTTCAGGAAACAGACTCATGCAACTAATTAATCGCGGTGCTGAACCCAGTCTTGACGTAATGAAGGCAGACGCACTCACCGCGTTTCGCATTCTGAAAGCGGGGGGCGTTGCTGTGCTTCCCTTCGATGTTTCCTATGCAATCTTTGGTCACACGTCACTCGCTGTGGAGCGAGTGTACGAACTCAAGAACCGCACCCCGACCAAGCCCAACGGTGTCGTTGGCAACTGGGACGTCTTCAATGCGGTGATGGCGACCACCGAGCGTGACAAGGCGCTGGTGAAGTGCATCACCCAGGATTACGACCTGCCATTGTCGATCGTGGCACCCTTTAGGCGCGACCATGAATGGCTGCAGACCTCTGACTTCGGCGCGGTACGCCGGTCCACAAAGGGTGACACGATGGATCTGCTGCTTAATGCTGGCGTCATCCACAATGAGCTCGCGCGCCTTTCCTGGGAGTCGTGCACTCCGTTGTTCGGCTCTTCTGCCAACAAGTCGTTGTCAGGAAGCAAGTTCGAACTTGAGGACGTCGAGGACGAACTCAAGGCCGGTTGTGACATCGTGATTGGCTACGGACGGTCAAAATATGCCAACAAGTACCAGATCGGCAGCACCATCATCGAGTTGCCGAGTTGGAAAGTGCTTAGATTCGGAGGGTGTTACGAGCGTCAGGCCGAGATCATCAGGAAGCACTTTGATGTCGAGCTTCCGCCTCGCCCTGCAACGGGAAGCATGTCGCTCGTCTAGTTTCCCCCAAACCCCTAACCCCTAATTCTTGGAGAACGCAATGAATTTCAGCTTGAAATCCTTAGGCGCCGCGTTGGCGCTCGGCATGAGCATCGCCGCTACACCAGCAGTCGCGCAGAGCAACGTCACGATCCGCTTTCCGGTCGAGTACGCGGCCAACTTCTCAGCTGGTTTGGCCGATCAGGACTTCGTCAAACGCATCGAAGAAATATCGAAAGGGCACATCAAAGTGCGCTTTGCACCCAACGGTTCGATGTACAAAGGGAATGAATTGGTGCAGGCGATGCTGCGCGGCGACGCCGAGATGACGACGCTTGTTCCGGCCTACTGGACCAGCATCGCCCCCAAGGTGCAACTATTCGATCTCCCCTACGCCTTCCCGGACTACGAGACATTCGATCGCGTTGCCAGCAACAAAGCATTTGTCTCCAAGGTCTTCGGTGAGGCCGAAGCCAAAGGAGCCAAGGTGCTGGGCCTGTTGGTGAATTGTTACATCTTGCCAGGCACACGTAGTCGTCAGCTTGTCGAGCCCAAGGACTTCAGTGGTCTGAAGTTGCGTGGGGTCGGTAAGGTGAACTCGACAACGATGAAGGTGCTGGGCGCGAATGCGGTCTCGATCAACATCACCGAGATGCCTGCTGCGTTGCAGCAGGGGTTGGTTGACGGCATGCAGACTTTGATGGATGCGTATGTGGAATACAAGTTTTACGACAACATCAAGTACGTCACCGACGCGCACTATCAACTGATCTATTACCCATGGACGGTTAACGCCAAGTGGTTCAACGGACTGTCCGCAGCCGACCAAGCGCTAGTGCAGCAGGCTGTAGACGACGCGATTTTGGCTAACCGTCAGCGTGTGATAAAGATCGCCGCCGACGCGACCAACGTGATGAAGGCTAAGGGTGTCAGCATCGTCAAACTCAGCGCGCAGCAAGAAAAAGCCTGGCAGGATGC
Organism: Rhodoferax ferrireducens T118; assembly: GCF_000013605.1. Taxonomy (NCBI): domain Bacteria; kingdom Pseudomonadati; phylum Pseudomonadota; class Betaproteobacteria; order Burkholderiales; family Comamonadaceae; genus Rhodoferax; species Rhodoferax ferrireducens. The sequence goes on along the minus strand of NC_007908.1, from coordinate 4,665,321 downwards.
GACTGCGCCGGTGTGGAAGCAGCTTGAGGCAGATCTTGGCAAGGAAATCATTGATGAGTTTAAGGCCGTGCGGGCCGTACGCTGAGTGACTTTTGAACCGGGAAAAAGACTACAAGATGAATGATGACGAAATCGTCATTCCACGGCGCCACACCTTTGAAGAATGGGTGGCGGCCTTTGGAATGTTCCTGATGTTGGTGCTCGTATGCGTCGAAATCACAAAGCGCGAGTTCTTCAACTCGTCGTTTCTGTGGAGTGAGGAAGTCGCACGCTATCTGATGATCTGGTCAATCTACTTCGGCGCATCCGCTGCGGTGGCTTCCGGTTCGCACCTGCGCATTGACATGCTGATCGATATGGTGTCCAGCCGAGTACGGAGACTGCTCGATATCTTTGCGCAGTTTTGGGTGTGTGCGTTTTCACTCGCGATCACGTACGCGGGTTACCACTATGTGGAGGACAGCTTCACTCAGGGCTTCGTGTCGGCGGATTCCAACCTGCCGTTGCAGATGGGTTGGATCCAACTGGTGATTCCCGTGACTTTCGCTCTTTCTGCATTCCACGCCCTGCGGCAATTGAGCAAGCTCGTCGCGACCGACCGTGCTTCTCCCAAGGAAATCTAATATGGCTTTCGCGGTACTCCTCTTCATACTCTTGCTGATACTGCTCACGGGCGTGCCAATCGCCTATGCGATCGGCGGAATTGCCGTATTGGGCAACCAGTGGTTCGACGCCACATCGTTTACGAGATTGGCGGAGACGCAATTCTCGAGCGTCAATAGCTTCGTGATCATGGCGATTCCGTTTTTCATCCTCGCTGGCAACGTCATGCTCAAGGGGCAGATGGCCCGCAGCCTGTTCGAGTTCATGGTGTCGCTGACACGGGGTATCACTGGCGGCGCCGCTATCGGCGCGACCGGTGCCTGCGCCATATTCGGCGCGCTGACGGGTTCGTCGGCTGCCGCCGCATCGGCGCTGGCGCCGGTGGTCGTGCCAGAACTGGAGCGTCACGGGTACCCGCGTGGCTTTGCTTGCGGGCTTATCGCTGCCGGCGGGACGCTTGGGATCATGATTCCGCCCTCGGTGGTGTTCGTGGTTTATGGTTCGTTGACGAGCACGTCGGTTGCCACGCTGTTTCTGGCCGGGGTGATTCCCGGGCTCTTTCTTGCTGCCCTACTGGCACTGACGTCGTATGGTATGGCCAAACGTTACGGCTATGGTGACACCCAGCCGCTGCAACTTAGGGAAATCTGGCGTGCATTCAAGGTGGCGATGCCGTCCATGCTAATGCCGGTCGTGGTGCTGGGGGGTATCTACAGCGGCAAATTCACGCCGACGGAAGCAGCTGCAGTCAGCGTCGTGTATTCGGTGATTGTTACAAAGTACGTCTATAAAACGCTAAAGTGGAGCGATCTGCCGGACATCTTTATTGACAGTGCAAAGAGCTCCGCGGTCGTGCTGATCATCCTGGCAGCTTCGCTCGGCGTCGGTTTGCTCGCTTCTTTCCTTGGCGCCGCAGATCAACTGACGACGTTCCTCATCAGTTTCAACCTGAGTGCTTGGCAGTTCCTGTTGGCCGTCAACGTGATCTTACTGATCCTCGGGTGCTTTTTTGATGGTTTCACGCTGCTGGTGCTGCTTACTCCGCTGCTGCTGCCTTCACTCAAGGCCCTCGATATCAGCCTGATTCACTTCGCAATTATTCTGACGGCCAACATTGAAATCGCCGCCATCACACCGCCCGTAGGGTTCAATTTGTTTGTTATCAGCGGTATCACCAAGGTTGGACTGACCGAAGTTGCCCGCGGTGTATTGCCGTTCGCCATTACCTTGCTCGTTGGTCTCTTTATCCTGACCTACGTGCCGTCGCTTTCTCTCATGCTTACTAAATAAGCGCCAACTATCATTATTCTTTGGAGACTCTTATGGCCACCTACGTTGATGAATTCACGCCCACCATTAAGGTCAATCAGGCGGACACGGCCCTCGTGGTTATCGACATGCAGTACGCGAGCGGTTCGCGACACAAAGGCCTGGGCGCCTTTCTTGCGAAACAAGGTCGCCTCGCGGACGCAGAATATCGGTTCAATCGCATCGAAACCCTGATCATCCCGAATACTCAGAAGCTGCTCGCGGCTTGGCGCGCCGCAAAGGCGCCTGTGATTTACGTTCGGGTGGGTTCCTTCAAGCCCGACTTCTCAGACGCAGCGCCGCATGTGCATGCGTTCTTCAAGATGAGCAATAACTATGTCGGCTCGCCCGAGCACGAGATCGTGGCAGAGCTCACTCCGATGCCGGGCGAGCCGGTTGTCGACAAGAACACCATGGGCGCATTCGCCAGCAGCAATCTGCAAGAGGTGTTCCAGAAGCTCGGCGTCAAGACTGCGGTCTACGTTGGTGTGTCGACGAACAATTGCGTGGATGGCACGGCCTGCGAGGCGACCGATCGCGGATATGGCTCAATCTTGGTTTCGGATGCCACCGGAACCTGCTCGGATCGTATGCAAGAGGTGACGCTGGAATCGTTCCTTCGCCTAAGCGGACGCGTAGACACGACCGACGCGCTCATTGCAGAGCTTCAAGCGTCAGCCGCGACCGCCGGCTAACGCGACCTTCTGGGAAACGGCCATGCCAGCGCTAGACCACCGTCAGGAAGCAGCACGAGCTTTCGATGCGATGCGATGCGGCGGCATCGCCATCGTGCCCAATGATGTCGGCTATGCGGCAATGGCGCACAGCTATGACGCGCTCCAGCGTATCTTCGACACCAAGGGCAGGGCGCCGACCAAGCTCAACGCCATGATTGGACACAACCAGCTGCACCGGCGCTTGCATCGTTGTAGCACGCGCGGGCGTGAAATTGTGGCTGCGATCACCGAGGATTACGATCTTCCGCTTGGCGTTATCGCCCCCGCGGATTTCACCGATCCTTTTCTCGCACGCCTAGATCCTCGTGTGATTGAGGCCAGTACACGGGATGGCACGCTGCTGATGCTGCTCAATGCGGGTCAGTTTCATTTCGCTCTGTCCGAGTTGAGTGATGCGCAGGACACGGCAATTTTCGGATCGTCGGCCAACCTCACCTTGCAGGGAACGCATTTTTCGGTAGAGGCGATTGAGCCCGAAATTCGGGCGATCGCCGATGTCATCGTAGATTATGGCGTTCTGAAATACAAGCCATACGGGTGTTCATCGACGCTGCTCGATGTCGAGAGCCTGACGGTCTATCGCCATGGCATCGCCTATGAAACGATCGCCTGGATCTTGAAGAAGCATTTTGGTCTGTCTCTGACACCTGTACCTTCTTGAGTTCACGCGCCTCGGATGCCGCGATCAAACTAGCGTCTTTGAATCGGTGGCGCACCATTCGCATGGTCTGCTCAGACCTTCATTGTCCGTGTGGAGAAGACCATCACCCCGAGCGGAATCGCGAGCAGGGCGAAGCCGACACCCATGTTGCCCAGCGCAGTGCTTAACACGCCGAATAAGGGTGCTGAGACGACGACGCCGATATAGGTGAAGAACAGGCAGCCAGCCGTAGCGGTACCGGCGGTGCCTTGTGGCGCCTGGCGAGCGACAGCGGCGAGATAAACGCCGTTCCAGCCGATTGCGGTGCAACCGAACACGCAGACGAGGGTCAGTACCAAGGCAGGCGATGTCGACGGTTGCAGCATCACCATCAGAATGCTGGACGCGGCCATGGCAGCCGCCAAAGCCCGCAGAGTGGCCATCGTCTTTCCTGTCATGTCGGCCACGGCGCCCCAAAGAATGCGCCCGACTACGCCGCCGCTCTGCGCCACAGCCAAGCCCGCACCAGCGGCCACGAGTGTCCAACCGAGCGATGCGTTGAGGTAGGTCACAAGGTACGAACTCAGGCACATTTGCACCGCCGAGAACACCAGCGAGCAGAGTGCGAGTACGCGCAAACCAGGGTGTGACAGCACCATGTGGATCGGCATCATGAAGCCCGCGCGAGTTGGCCACGGCGCGGACGGAGCGCGAGTGTTGTCGAGCTGGTGCCGCAAGGATTGACCGAGTGTGGCGGCCAGTACGCACAGGATCGCCATGAAAATGAGTGACGAACTGGTGCCGACATGCACGGCGATCGGTGCTGCGGCGAGTCCTGCGACCGCACCGCCTAGCGGGACCCCGGTCTGCTTCAAGGAGAATACCAATGCGTAACGATCGGCTGGTGTGGTACGCGCCAGGATATCCGAGCTGGCTGGCGTGATCGGCCCGTAGCCGATTCCCAACGCAATGGCGCCCAGGGCGGCGAGGAACGGGCCCAGTGAAGCAATCAGGAGCAGTCCGGCCGCACAAAAACCCAGCGCGACTTGACTCGTGCGAATCGACCCCCAGCGCTGAATGAAGGCAGCGGCATAAACGCTCGACAGGGCTGCAGCGATATAGGCCGTTGCAATGTAGGCCCCGATCCCCACGCTATCGACACCCAACTGGTTCAAAAGCGCAGGCGCAATTGCCGGAGGAGCAAGGATGGCACCGGTTGCCGAAACCTGGATCAGCATCGTGACGACAAGCGGGATGTTTCTTCTAACAAAAGAGGCGATGCTGTGCTCCGGTTTAGGGAGGTTCACGCGGAATACATGGGCAGTTCGCCTATCGCGCCTTCAGCCTGCAGCACAGCGATCTGTTCATCGCTGTAGCCAACTTCATGCAGCAGACTGTAAGTGTGCGCACCCATTGCCGGAGCGGCGTTGGTGGGAAGATCGACGCCGTTGATGCGTATCGGGTTGGCAATCATCCGTGCTGTGTGGCCGTCTTCGTAGCGAAAGTCGAGCACGCTGTCGCGCTCGGACACAAAGGGGGTCGAAAGCGCCTGGGCAACGTCATAGACCGGCGAGATTGGCACCTTGCCGGCGAGCAGGCGGATCCACTCCTCGGTGGGACGGCGCGAAAACGCAGTATCCAACAACTGCGTTACGCGGGGGCGGTTTGCGAGCCGCACGGCGAAGTTGCAGAGTTCCGGGTCCACTTTCCATTCAGGATGTCCGAGTTCGTCAGCGAGGATGGTCCAGAACTTTTCCTTGTTGCACATAATGAATACCCAGCCGTCCTGCGATCGATAAAGCTGGCTCGGCGTCAGGCTCGGATGGGTCGAGCGTTCGCCACGGCCGGTGACGGTGCCGCCGTTAAGAAACCAGGTGCCAGGATAGTTCAAGTTGTGCAGTGCCACGTCGAAGAGTGAGGTGTCAACATCCATGCCGACACCTGTGTCGCGGGCACTTACGACGCCAGCTAGTAGCGCGAATGAGGCCGCCAGCCCCGTCATCAGGTCGACGATCGAAAGTCCGTAGCGGGTCGGTGGCCCGTCAGGCTCGCCGGTGAGCGACATGTGCCCCGCTTCGGCCTGCATCAGGTAGTCATAGCCTGGCCAGGCCTTGCGGGAACCGTCTCGCCCGTATGCCGATAGGTGAGCGCAGATGATGCGCGGATTGATCTCACACAGATCCGCGTAGGTCAGGCCTAGCTTCTCAGGGTGATCGCCACGTAGGTTGTCGAGGACCGCGTCAGCTTCCTTCACCAGAGCCCGAAATGCCTCTATCCCCTTCGGGTGCTTTAGATCGAGCGTTATGCTTTTCTTGTTGCGGTTGAAGGTCTGGAAGAACTGGCTGTCGCCAGGACCAAAATAGTGGGGGCCCACCGAGCGGCCAATATCGCCGCCTTCCTTGTGATTCTCTATCTTGATCACTTCAGCGCCGAGATCCGCCAGGTATGATGTGCCGAACGGGCCGGCACCGTACTGTTCGACAGCAAGAATGCGCAAGCCGGCGAGCGGTAGCGGGCGTGGTGAAGCGGTTGCTTGCATGGGTTTCCTATTGAAGAGTCAGAAGTGATTCGAAGCGCGCGGCGCTGGGCAGGGTGTCGAGATGCAGGACCGCGTCAAGCACCTGCTGCGCCTGCTCATGAGTGGCCGTACGCGTGAAGTTCTCAAAGAATTTGGATTCGATGTCAGCGCCAGTGATCGGACGTTCAGCGTTGCCGCGGTTGATCGCCACGCGATGGCGGCGTGTGCTGCCATCGTCGAGTTCTACGATGACCTCCCCCGTGTAGTGGCGCGGATAGGTCGATGCTTCGTCGACCGCGTATTCAACGAGATCCATTAGGGCTTGTATGGCGCTGTCGGCGATGGCCTCGGCGTTGAGGTCGTCCAGCGCGAAGCGCCCTCGCAGGAGACCACAAGCCACGGCATAAGGCATGCTGAATTTCGCGTCGTAGTCGCTGACCGGACGGCGCTTGGCCTGCATTGGTTCGCAGACCACCTGGACCACGCCAGCAGGCACCAGCCCACGGATGCGGCGGATCCGCTGCGGATCAACGCCTTCGCGATGCAAGGCGATGGCCGCGTCAGCACAACCGTGCAACAGATGACAAGCAGGAAAAGGCTTGACTGCGACCTGCTCAAGCTCCCACTGTTGCATCAGGCCGGCGGTCGCGAGCGACTCATCGCAGGCGGCCAGCAGGTCCGGCGGCAGGTGGGTTCGAAACAGTCCATAGCGGCCTTCGTAGGCAGCGTGCGGCGCCGGTATCTGCGACTGCGCGTAGCTCGCCGCAGTGATTCCAGCGGAGGCTGCCCAGCCTGGATGCAAGCGCTTGGTCCACGACCCGTCTTCCAGAAATTGCAGGCTGCCGCTCGCCAGGGACAAGGCAATGCCCTGCGCATCGGCGAGCCCATCCGGTGAAAGGCCTAGAAGTTTGCCGGCTACGAGTGTGCAGGCGAAGGTTCCGACAAGGCTTGTCGGATGAAAGCCCGCGCGGTGAAAGCCGCCCTTGGCGACGCTCGCAATGCGCGCGCCCGTCTCAATGCCCGCAATGTACGCAGTCAGCAGCGCCGCACCGGTCGCGTCGCTACGCGCTGCCATGGCGAGTGCCACCGGGAAGGTGCTGACGGTCAGGTGAATGACCCCGGCGGTGTGAGTGTCGTCATAGTCGAGACCGTGCGCCAGCATACTGTTGACCAGGGCCGCATCGCGCAGCGGCAGGCGCGCAGCCATCCCTATTACGCCACGGGGACCATCACCCGAGAGTTGTGCCGCAGCGGCCGACATCGTCAGCGCAAAGGGCTCCTCCCGTGCGGCGACGGCGCAGCCGACCGCGTCGAGAATCAGGTACTTGGCGCGCTCAACGATGGCCGCAGGCACCCGATCAAGTGTCAGCTTCTCGACGAATGCGCCGATTTGCTCAGAGACTGTCTGCTCCTGCGCTTCATGTTTCATCGTTGAGTCGTGCATCGGGCGCGGGCCTTCGCTGGGTGAGGACATCGGCTTTCCTAGTGAAAATTGTTATTGTATGGACAATATACGATAAAGTGGAAAAGATGTCAAACCAGTATCATCCCCACGTCACTAGGGCGCCGCTATTTTTAATTGCGTGCGATAGGTGAAGCGATCGCCTGGATGAATGTTGTTGGCCACTTCAATGAGCCGGCGCTTTGAGTCGTAGTAACGACCGACAATACGTAAGCTTGGCGGGCCAGTCATGGTGCCGAGATTGCCGGCGTCATTGAGACCAGGCGCTATGCCTTGCAGTTCTTGGCCCACCCGCCGGATCGAAATCTTGTATTCCTTTTCGATCAGGGCATACATGGCCATCTTGCCTTCTCGCAGCTTGCCCTCAATGCCAGCGAAGACCCGGTTGATGAACAGGCGCGAGATGCAGATCGGCTGCTCGTTTCCGCTGTCGCGCCGGGTGCCCGTCGCACAAATCCACTCATTGTCGGGTTCGACGCCAAAATCGCGTGTCTACGCCATGGGCATGGCAATTTTTCCGGCGTAAACGAAATTCAGTGTCGTGTCCTGTGCGTACTGGAGCGGGTCGCGCAAGGACGTTGCGTCGTGGGTGTAGAGCGAGTCATCGGGTGTCGCGATCACGACCGTGCCGACACGCTGCCGACGAGCGACGAGTTCCGCCGATTCAAGGTTACGAACCGCCTCCCGCGCGGCAAACCGACTGATGCCACACTGCTCGCATAACTCTGCATCCAGATTGGTTAAAGAGAGTTCGGGAATCCACTTTAAATGCACCACCTACCGCGGGGGCAGGAAGGCGGCTGGCTGCTTTTCAGAGCCGCAGGCACCTGCTACAAGCGGAACTGGTGCACAAAGACGGCAAGGATTTCGGAGATGGTGAGGGCGGACATTTTTTGACCCAATCTCTAATTGTACGGACAATATTGATTATTGTCTCAAAAATGTCAACGGCAGGCAAGCGGCCCGCAGGCCAGGAGACCCGCTACTTGCGCAATTGCATGCGGTAAGTGAACCGGTCGCCTGGGTGGATGTTCTCAGCCACTTCCATCAGTCGGCCGCGTTCATCGAAGTAGCGGCGCACAATCAGCAGCGCCGGCGATCCTGGCAGTGCACCCAGGTTGGCGGCGTCGTCCGCCTCCAGCGCCACGCTCTGTAGGTCCTGCTCCACGCGCTGGATCGGCACGCCGTACTCGCGCTCGATGATCGCGTACACGGCGGTCTTGCGGTCGCGCAACCTCGCCTCGATGCCCTTGAGTTCGGGGTTGAGGTACAGGCGCGTCAAGCAGATGAGCCGGCCCGCCTGCTCCTGGCCCTTGGCATCCTCGACAATGCTGCCATGACGCAGGCCCACCGCATAGACCCACTCCTCGCCGGGGGCCGCACCGAACTGCGATGCCTTCTCTTTTGCCAGCGCGACCTTTCCGACAAACATGAAACGCAACTCAGTGTCCTGCGCGTACTGGAACAGATCGCCGACCGACGACACCGTGTGCGTGTAACGCGCATCCGAAGGGGTCGCAATGACCACGGTGCCGACCCGCTGTCGGCGTGTGACGAGACCTGCTGAGGACAACACGCGCACCGCTTCGCGCGCCGTGAAGCGGCTGATATGGAACTGCTCGCACAGCTCCAGTTCCGTGGGCAATCGCGCGCCAATCGGAAATTGGCAGGTCGCGATGGCGGCCGTCAGTTCGCGGGCGATCTGGAGGTAGCGGGGGCCGGATGTGTTATTGGCCATAGAATCAAATTCGCCGTCAACAGTGAGCCTAGTGCGTACCACTTTCTTGCTGGATGCAACTTTTGCGGTGGTTGTGCGCTTTGCGGCCCGTTTTAGTAGAGTTGTCATACCGCCATTTCACCACACCCTGCGCGCGTTGTAACCCGGAAATACGAGGCATACGTACGGCCTGCCAACCGGATGTCACATGATCCATCGCCACCCAGCAATTCGATTGGTCTAGACTGATTCGCCTGGACGACCGCATCGTGTGCTCGCATGTGGCCCGGAGCCAGTGGCCCTGATGCGTTCGTTGGCGGCTTCCGGCGTGCACGACGGTCGTTTCCAGGCATTCCTAGGCGTTCCGTTTTAGGATGCCGCGGCGGTTTTTTCGCGCAACATGAGCTTCACGACCCTTTGGGGCATGGGCAGAACTGGACCGCACAAACAAGACGCAGGTGTCGATGCAACGTTATTCGCGGTGACCACCCTCAAGGGGCCCGCTCACAACGATAGTTCGACGCGGATGTCTGCGCCAAGTGCTAGGTTCGATGCGTCGGTCTGTGCGGTCGGCTCCTGCAGTTTGACCGGCACGAATGGTTCATGCTGCGTGACCAGCTTCTTGTCTGAGTGTTCGCGCAGTCTGCGATGAATAATGTTGGCAATGCCATTGTCCAGGATAACACCTGCAATGAATGCGCTGCTTTGATGACCTTCTTGCATGACTTGGACCTTACGCTCAGGGTCTTAGAAAGGGCTCTTTGGGCGGGTTCCATCAACCTCGCTCGTCATGGTGTGCATGAGCTCCATCGAGAACACACCATCGTCTCGATTTCTCTTCAACTCGACGCGTGTTGGGCAGCCGCTTACCGACATCGCAACGCCCGCCTCACTTCACTGCGACGAACATAAAGCGATTGGCGCAAAAAAAATACTCACCATCGCGCTGACGAGAGCAGATGTCGGCGACCCAAGCGTCGGCTTCCAGCGCGTTCACACCGTTGCGCACAGCGGCGTTTCGGGCGATCGCTATCAAGCCGACGCCAAAAGAATCTGGGTCGTAGCGGGTTTCGAGCAAGGGGTAGGCCTCGGTCTTGTCCAGCCGCAGGCCCGCGTTGTGGAACATACGGTGTAGCTGGCGAGGTAACTGCCAGTGCGCAAAGCGCCAGCGGCCGTCAAATATACGCCGCATCTGCGCTGCATCCTCTGACTCGTACACGCACATATCCCAGTCGGTTTCCAGAACGGCCAACCGTCCGCCCGGACGCAACACACGCGCCGCCTCGGCAATCGCCTGCTCAACGTTTGGCACATACGAGTAGCTTTGCACCGCAACCACAAAGTCGACGCTCGCGTCAGGCAGATCCAACGCGGTTGCATCGCCCAAGCGTGTTTCGATCAGATCGGCCAGCCCTTCGCGCTGAGCCCGCTCGGTGACGCCTGCCACCATGTCGGCGCTTACGTCAATGGCGAGCAAGCGTCCACCAGGCATGACCTCGCGTGCGAGTTCGCAGCTTAGGTGCCCCAGGCCGCAACCGATGTCGACGCCAGTCTCTCCCGGTTTTGCCAAAATGAGTTCACGCAAACGGCGGCGCTGCTCAACGATTTGTGGGCTGGCGTACAGCTTGTCTAGGCGCGGCGCCATAGCCGCATTGAACACTTTAGCTTTGGAATTAAGGTCGGACATCGGTAGCCTTTCAAGCCGAATTCAAATGTACAGACATTTAATTTTAATCATTCACCAATGTTAATAGGAGTAAACCCTAGTTCCGTTCACAAAATCATTTTGTAAAATGTCCGTACAAACTAAAAATTTGTCAATGTTCGCGAGCTAGTCTCGTTCGCAGCAGTTCGTCCTAACTTTGGAGATACAGATGGTTCACCTCAAACGTTTAGTCGGCGCCGCAGCGCTGGTTTTCAGTTGTCTTGTCTCGGCGCAAGAGCCGATTGTCATCAAGTTCAGCCATGTGAACCCGGCCCAATCGCCGAAGAATCAGGCGGCCGAATATTTCAAGAAGCTCGCCGAAGACGGCACACATGGACGGGTGAAGATCGAACTTTACCCGTCCAGCTCGCTATACAAGGATTCAGAGGAATTGGTCGCTCTCCAACTCGGCTCGGTTCAGATGCTGGCACCGACGCTGGGGAAATTCGGTCCTATGGGTATGCGAGACTTCGAGGTCTTCGACCTGCCTTACCTGTTTGATAGCTTCGACCAGGTTCACCTCGTCACGCAGGGGCCGATCGGCAAGCAACTGCTCAAACAGTTGGAAGCGAAGGGCATTAAGGGGTTGGCCTTTTGGGACAATGGTTTTAAGCAAATGAACGCCAATAAGCCACTGCACACGCCAGCCGACTTCAAGGGTCTGAAGATGCGCATTTTCAGCTCCAAGGTGCTCGACGCCGAGATGCGCTCTCTTGGTGCCATTCCGCAGGTAATGGCTGCCAGCGAGATGTACCAAGCCATGCAGACCGGCTTGGTGGATGGTGGCGAGAATACAGAGTCGACCTTCTATCAATTCAAGATGTATGAGGTTCAGAGCAACATAACCCTTTCAAACCACGGATATGTGGGGTATGCCGTGGTTGCGAACAAAAAGTTCTGGGAGGGGCTTCCGCCAGACATTCGCGTCGTGCTAGACGATGCCATAGTCAAGGCGACCGAGTTCGGAAACCGCGTCGCCAAGAAGGAAAACGATGATGCTCTCGAAGCCATGCGAAAACTCAATCGCACCCAAATCATCACACTGACCAAGTCCGAACGCGACGAATGGAAAAAAGTGTTGCTCAAGTCACACCAGTCGGCCGATCGGATTGACAAAAATATGCTACAGGCTATATATAAAGAAACAGCCACCGTGAAAAACTGAGCACGGCGACCAGACCGTGGCACTGTATCAATGTGCTGGACCCCACACACATGCAGTCAGGTCCGTACGGCACGATGATACTGACAGATATGGGTGCGCGGCACAATTATGATAGAGGCGCCGAGGCGAAGCGAGGGTAGACGTGAGTTGTTGGTCACCGACCCGCAATTCTCGCGCGACGGCATGGGCGCACACTTCATGACGCAGAACCGTAGCAAGCAAGGCGTCTCCATCAACCTGCACATCAAACCGGGGCACCAAGTGGTCTACGACCTGGTGCGCCAGGCCGACGTAATGTTCGACAATTTCGGCACCGGCGTAACCAGACGTTTGTGTATTGATCCCAACACGCTGACAGCGATCAACCAGCGCAACATCCCACGCTCGGTTACGGGTTTCGGCGAAACCGGTTCCAACACGAAACGCCCGCCCTTTGACTAAGTGGCGAAGGGCATGGTGGCAGCGTCTTTGGTGTCATGGTGTGCTCGCGGCCCTGGGGCAGCTTCAACAGGGCCATCAGGCTGGGGCCGTGTCAAGGCGCGGAAAGCAGGTTCTCGATCAACTTCCTCTCGCATCCTCTGAGGCTGAGCGTGCAGCGGTCGGAGCGGCGGTACAGCTTGTAACACGCCATGCCATCCAAGCCGCTCGCCCTGTGCCGGTGTCGAGCTCGCGGTGTTCCCCAAACGCTGGGATGATGTTGTTCATCATCCGAGACACAAGACTGTCCCGCATCGAAATGTCCAGAGTGCCACCCATTCCCGTGCGCTCGCGTTGCAGCGATGTCATCAGGAGCCGACCAGGGTCATCATCGACCCAGCCGTGTCGGCGGCGCGTCTGCCGGGAGTGGCCGGCTGTCCGTCGGATTCACGGTTCAGGCGGACCATGCTCGACCAGGCCTAGGTACTGAAGACGTGCGCTTCACGGCTGGCGAGTGCACCTGTCTGGCAAAAGGTCGAGATCGGGCAGTACACAACGCGCCGGTCAACCTCATGCACTGCTGCAGGCCCCACGCCCAACCAATCCACAACGCCGGGGCGAAGCGCTTCCGATCGCAACATGGGAATTGGCCGAAAGGCGCAAGAAAGCCTGTGCCTCCGCAGGCACCTTCAGGTCGAACACCATGCTCTGTTTGTTGTGATGCGTGTTGCGAAACTCCACTGTCATGCCGTTCGCCTAGATCTTGTAGCGTTCAATCAGTTGCTTGGCAATGACCTGGCGCAGGATTTCGTTGGTTCCTTCGCCAATGACCATGAGCATCGAATCGCGGTAGAAGCGTTCAATCTCGTACTCCACCGATAGGCTGTAGCCGCCGAAGATGCGCATCGCTTCTTGCGAACAGTGCACACCAGCCTCGGAGCCCGCAAGCTTGGCCATTGCAGCTTCCAAATCGCAGCGCTCGCCACTGTCGTACTTGCGCGCGGCGTTTTCGATCAGGCGCTTGGCGCCTTCCACCTGCGTCACCATGTCGGCCAGCTTGAGTTGGATGGCCTGATGCTGCCAGATCGGCTTGCCGAACGCGCTTCGTTCCTGTGCATAGCGCAGCGCCATTTTCAGCGAGCCTTCGGCGATACCGGCGCCGCGTGAGGCCACATTGATGCGTCCCAGTTCCAGCCCGCCTGCGGTCTGGATGAAGCCGCGGCCTTCGACGCCGCCGAGCAGGTTTTCTTTCGGCACGCGGTAGTCATCAAAACTGAGCTGGCAGGTGTCGATGGCGCGGTAGCCCATTTTCTTGAGCTTGCCGTCAACGTTATAGCCCGGGCCCTTCTCGGCAATAAGCATACTCATGCCCTTGTGGCGGGGCTGCGCCTCGGGGTCGGTCTTGACCAGCAGCAGCGTCATGTGGCCGTGCAGACTGTTGGTAATCCAGGTCTTGCTGCCGTTCACCACATAGTGGTCGCCGTCGAGCTTGGCCACGGTACGAATCGCCTGCAGGTCCGAGCCGGCGTTGGGCTCGGTCAGGCCCAGGCTGCCGCGCATTTCACCCGTGGCCATCTTCGGCAGGTACTTGCGCTTTTGTTCTTCCGTGCCGTTGCGCTCGATCGCCGAAGCAGCGATCAGGTGCGAGTTGAAAATGCCCGAAGGTGCCATCCAGACCGAAGCCACCTTGATGACGATCTGCGCATAGGTCCAAGCCGACAGGCCCAGGCCGCCGTACTCCTCGCCAATCGTGGCGCCGAACAGACCCAACTCCTTCATCTGCTCGACGATGGCGTGCGGGTATTCGTCGGCCAGGTCGTATTGACGTGCGACAGGACGCAGTTCTTTTTCGACCCAGACCTCGACGGCGTCGACGAATTCCTGCTGGTCGTTGCTTGCTTCAGCCATAATTTTTTCCTTTTTTGATCGGTTGAGGAGCGAGTTTTTCGCGCTCGCGTGACAGCGGTCTATCCCGCAAAGAATCAGTAATTGACTTTGTCTTCGATGCTGTGGCCGATCTTGGCGATCAGCATGGTGCGGCTAAAGGTGCCAATGACCTTGCCATCCTGGTTCAGGCCGGTGGTCTTCACGGTCACCAGGCCAGCGCCGGGGCGCGATTTTGACTCGCGCTTGTCCGTCACCTCCGACTCGGCATACAGCGTGTCGCCGGCGAACAGCGGATGCGTGAGCTTGATGTCGGTCCAGCCCAGATTCGCGATGGCCTTCTGGCTCACGTCGGTGACGCTCATGCCCACCATCAACGCCACCGTGAACGGACTACAGATGATGCAGCGCTTGAACTCGCTAGCCTTGGCGTACTCGGCGTCGAAGTGCATCGGGTGCGTGTTCATCGTGAGCAAGGTGAACCAGGTGTTGTCGGTCTCGGTGACGGTGCGGCCCGGGCGGTGCTCGTAGATGTCGCCGATGTTGAACTCTTCGAAATGGCGGCCAAAGGACTCGCGAAAGCGATGCTCACCGACTTGCTTGACGACCTGAACCATGATGTATCTCCAGTAAAAATGTTGTGTGAAATGAGAGGACTACTGCAAACGTGACAGCTCGACGATGCGTCGAGCCTTGCGCACCAGCGGTGCGTCAACCATGCGCCCCTGGTACAGGAACGCGCCGCTAAACTCGCCGTCGGGAACGGCCTGAACCAGCAACTTCGCCCAATCCAGATCGGCCGGCGTCGGCGCGAAGGCCGCATGAATGATCTGGATTTGCTGTGGATGAATGGCAGTCTTGCAATCAAAGCCGAGCGCGAGCACCTTGCGGGTCTCTTCGCTCAAGCCTGAGAGGTTGCCAATGTCGACATGCGGCACGTCCCAGGCCTGCACGCCAGCAGCGCGCGCCGCATTCACAAGGCGGCCACGGGCCGAAAACAGCCCTTCCCAGTCAAATTGCGCCCCCAGCTCGGCCGACAAGTCAGCGCCGCCCAACATCAAGGCACCGAGCTTGCCGCCAGCGCGCCCAATGGAGCGTGCGTTCTCGATGCCAAGTGGGGTTTCGATCAGTGCCGCGATGGCGCCGATCTGCGCCCCGGCCCAGCCAGCTATGCACTGGATGTCGGCCTTGTCTTCAACCTTGGGCAACAGCAACCAGTCAAGCTGCACGCCCGAATCGACCAGCGCCACCACGTCACGCAGGCCCTCTGCCGTGCGCAAACCGTTAAGGCGGAGCGCGACACGCGGGCCAGTATCCGTTCGGGGCTGCAGTTTGAGCCAACCCAGCACGTTGTTGCGTGCTTCGAGCTTGCGCTGCGGATGAACCGCGTCTTCGAGGTCGATGCACACCAGGTCGGCGCCAGCTGCCATCGCTTTGGCAAACCGCTCGACCTTTTCACCTGAGACAAACAGCATGGAACGGGGGGGATTGGATTGCACAGGCTTGCTCTCAATATTTAATGTACGGACAATTGTAGTGGGAATGCAAGTTATGTCAAGATTCATCCAATAGGCGATTTCCGTAGAAATGCCATCAACTGATATCGAGCGACGCTAGTGCGCCTTCAAGCTGTTCGCGGTCATCCGGGTGGGCGATAGCGATTAGGCGCGTCGCGCGCTGTGCGCGCGACGCGCCACGCAACGACGCAACGCCGAATTCTGTAATAACCATATCGGCATCTGATGCACTGATGGTTGCCGGACCAGACAAGCGTGAAACGATTCCCGAAATGTCACCATTGCGACCACGTCGGCGCGCCGGCAAGGCAATGATCGAAAGCCCATTTAGCGAGGCTGCAGCGCCACGAACAAAATCGTTGAGTCCGCCGATCCCGCCGACATAGCGACCGCCAGCTAACTCCGAATTTACCTGCCCGTACAAATCTACCTCAAGCCCGCTGTTGATTGCGGTGAAGCGGGGCAACGCGGCAAGCGATGTAATCCCGTGCGTAACGGCAGGCGGCGCCATGCGCACGGCCTGATTGAGTTCCACAACGCGATAAAGCGCCGCATTGCCGTAAATGGCAGAGATCACACTCACCCCGGGATAGTCACGCCGGTATGAGTTGTCTGCCGCACCCGACATGACGAGCGCCCACAGCGGCTCAGTCATTAGGCCTGTGTGAATCGAGAGCCTGCGGTGTCCGGCGAGGCCCTCAGCGACCGCGTTGGCTAGTGATCCAATACCAATCTGGATCGTCGCCCCGTCCTGGACCTGTGTCGCGACATGGGTCGCAATCGCACGCTCGGTGGCACCGGCGGTTGCCGTCAGACTCTCAACCAGCGGGTACGACGACTCGACGATATGCGTCAGCGAAAGATCCTCGGGCAACTCGCCTCCATGCACGCATGGCGCCATCGCATTGACCTCTGCCACGACGATCTTGGCGGTACGCGCCGCCTTGATCGCATAACCGTGGCTGGCACCGAGATACAGCCGCCCTGTGGCCGCGTCTCGAGCAAGTCCGAGTAGTGCTACGTCCGCAGCATACTTGGTACACCAATGCTCGCTTACGGAGTAATGGATCGGAAATACGGTAAGCCTACGGCTACGCGCCATGGTGGCGGCGGCGCCCATGCCACCGAAAGTCGCGATTGCCATATCCTGTGGCAACGCCTGTGTCGCGGTTGAGAATGGGGTGCCGATCAACAGCGAAGCAGGCATATGGGGAGGCGGGGTTTGCGCCAAGGCGTTGGCGAGTGATGCTATCAAGGCCATCGGCTCGGACGTCATTTGCGAGCAAGCCAGCTTCGCTCCTGGATGCAAGATTTCGCGCCAAGGCAGATCGGAAGCGGACGGGTAGTGGTGCATAGGGGCGCGGCCTGAGAGGTGATAAGCTGGTGGACGACATCATTATTGTCCGTATAAATAATTCTAGCGTCTCTCGCAATCGTCACGCATTTAGGTTCTGTCGCGTTGATGGTCAAGCCGCCCGCTTGTCTATGCTGAGTGCTATGACAGAAAAGGTTTGAAACGCGATGCTGGCTACCAAAGGGATGCGATTCCCAATCGTCGTCATTCTGGTGTGCATCCGTTGATACGCGGCTTATCTGTTGAGCTACCGCCAGTTGGAAGAGACGATGCAGGCGCGCGGCGTGTCTATCGATCGTTCATCGATTAATCGCCGGCGATCCGGCTTTGCCCCTTGCTTGAGAAGGTATTTCGCAGGTACAAGCGTCCGGTGGGCGGGAACTGGCGCATGAACTAGACCTATATCAAGGTCAAAGGCATCTGGAAATATCTCTACCGCGCGGTAGACAAGCAGGGCAAGACGATCGACTTCCTGCTGACGGCCGGGCGCGACAAGGCCGCAACCATACGCTTTTTTGGCAAAGCCATGCAGGTCAACGGTGCACCTGAGAAGGTCAGCATCGACAAGCAAATTATTGTCCGCCAAGTCAAATACCTGAATAACATCGTGGAACAAGACCATCGAGCAGTGAAACGAGTCACCAAACCTATGCTCAACCTCAAGTCATTTCAAGCTAGCAAATGTGTGCTGGCGGCATCGAGTTGATGCACGTGATTCGAAAAGGGCGGTTCATACTGAAGGGCAGCGACGAGATGTCGTTCGCCGACCAGTTTTACGCGTTGGCAAGACAAATGCGTCCTGTCTGAGCGTCCGGCATTCGTCCCAACCCGAAGTTCGCTCGTCCGCGGCTAACGCGACAACCCAGCACCATGCCTTGTCAGGCCCCTGTTCAGCTTGGCGTAGCCAAAGCGCTGGGCCACACGAACTATGTGGGCATATCTCTTACCATCATTGACCGGCACGCAAAAGCGTAACTTCTACGGCGCCCGCCAGGAACCCAAAGAGTTGGGAAATAATCGGTCCAAATCTGCTGCTCAGGCTTACACCTCATCAGATAAGGTTAACCTTCGATAACACCTCTGAAATAGAGGTATCGTGACAATCACCCTTTTGCGGCCAGTAGCGTTTTTTTCTGGCGTACCAGCAACACACAGCACGCCAGCGTGGGCAACGCAAGTGCAGCATAACCGGCCCGGTAGCCGCCAAACAAGCCAGACATGGCCCCAAAAAGCGGGGGCCCGAGCACCACGCCCAAGAAAGTGACGGCCAATGTGCCGCCGGTTGCTAAGCTGGCCTGCCCCTTGGGCGCCTGACGGGCCACTTCGGCCAGGTACACCCCATTCCATCCAATGGCGGAGGCACCAAACACCGCCAGGATGCCCAGCAGCAGAACGGTTGGCATGCTGGTGCTCAACGACGCAGTGGCCACGCTGCTCAAGGCCATCAGAGCCGCTAGCACCGCCAGCATTCGGCGCGCGCCCAGGAAACGGTCAGACACATAACCCCAGAATACCCGCCCCCCGACACCTGCGAGCTGCGAAACCGACAACGCCATCCCGGCGGCCACCAGCCCCTGGCCCAACGAGTCGTGTAGAAAGGTCACCAGATATGTCACCAGTGACAGTTGCGTGGCCGAAAAGAAAAAGGAACATGTCGCGAGCATCGCGAGCGCCCGATGCGACAGCACCAGCCGCAGTGGCTGCGCCAGATTGCTCAGCGACAAGGGGCATTTCGGATTGCGATCCAAATCCATTTCCTGACGCATCGGCTGAGCGATAACGGCGCAGACCAGGCACAGCAGAGAAACCAGCAGCAAAGCGCCCTGCCATCCTGTCACCAACAGCAGGCTCGGCACGATAAGCCCTGCCAAGACACCGCCCAAGGGCACACCCGTTTGCTTGAGGGAAAACACTAGCGATAGGCTGCGCGCCGGTGTGGTGCGTGCCAGCAAGTGGGAACTGGCCGGTGTCACTGGGCCGTAGCCGATCCCGATCAACAACGCGCCCAGCGCAATCACCGGCACCGAGTTGACCGTGCACAGCGCCAGACCAAGTGCACAGGTCAGCAAACCCGCCTGGCTGACACGAATCGCGCCATAGCGCGCCACCACCGTGCCAGCAGCCAGGCTAGCCAGAATAGCGCCAACATAAACAATGGCAACATACACACCCACGTATACCGAAGAGACCCCCAGCGCACCCGCTACCACTGGCGCCATCACAGGCAAAGTCAGCAAAGCCATCGATACCATGGCCTGGATGGCCAACGTAACGGCCAGCATCAACCAGTTATTCTTCAAGATCAGTCTTTCAAAAAAAGGGGAGACTATCCTCCCGCAGGCAATATCGTGGGCCAACAGGCTCGTTGCCAACCATATCATGCAGGCCCAGCCATGCAACCGAGCCGACGGACCGACAACGTTGCAGTCCTCGCACCCAGGCAAAAAGTCCGGTACGTGCCCGTCACCGACTCCTTCAGACTCTTGCGAATAGTTTGTTCACAACAATCTGAACTGGTCGATCACCACCCTTCACCCGCCCACGAAAGGCCAAAGGAGTGCTTCATCTTAGAGATGAATGAGGCCAGTTGCCGCGCTACATCATCCCCAGCATGCGGGGGAACCAGGTTGACAAGGGCGGCCAGTAGGTCACCAGCACCAGGAAGCCCAGCATCGCCAGCAGCCACGGCCAGACCGCCACCGTCAGCTCGGTAATCCCCATCTTGGTAATGCCGGAGGCCACATACAGGTTCAGGCCCACCGGCGGGTGGCACATGCCCACTTCCATGTTGACCACCATGATGATGCCAAAGTGCACCGGGTCAATGCCCAGCTTCATGGCCACCGGGAACAAGATCGGCGCGAAGATCAGCACAATGCTGGAGGGCTCCATGAAGTTGCCCGCCAGCAGCAGCATCACGTTCACGGCCAGCAAGAAGCTGACCATGCCCAGGCCGTTGCCCAGCATCCAGTCGGCCAGCGCCTGCGGAATGTTCTCATTGGTCATGATGAAGGAGAACAGCACGGCGTTGGTGATGATGTAGAGCAGCATCGCCGACATGTTGGCCGAGTTGAGCAACACTTTGGGCACGTCCTTGAGCTTCATGTCCTTGTAGACAAAAACGGCCACCACAAACGCATAGACCGCGCTCATGGCCGCCGCTTCAGTCGGCGTGAACATGCCGGTGTAAATGCCGCCCATCACGATCACGATCAGCAGCAAGCCCCAGGCCGAGGTCTTGAAAGCCTTGAAGCGCTCGGCCCAGGTCGCCTTGGGCAGACGCGGGTAGTTGAACTTCTTGGCCCGATACCAGGTGACACCGCCCAACACGCAGGCCAGTGCGATGCCCGGTACCACGCCGGCCATGAACAAGGCGCCGACCGAGGTGTTGGTCGCCACCGAATACATCACCATCACGATCGAAGGCGGAATCAGAATGCCCAAGGCGCCCGAGGTGGTGATCACGCCCGCGCCAAAGCTATTGGGAAAACCCGCTTTGGTCATGGCCGGCAGCAAGATCGAGCCGATCGCCACCACCGTGGCGGGCGAGGAACCCGACACCGCCGCAAACAGCGCACAAGCCATCACACCGGCCAGGCCCAGGCCTCCATACCAGTGGCCGACCATGCTGGAGGCAAAGTTGATCATGCGCTTGGCCACGCCGCCGTGGGTCAAAAAGTTACCCGCCAGGATGAAGAACGGGATCGCCATGATCTCGAACTTTTCAATGCCGGTAAAGAGCTTGAGCGCCACCGACTCCAGCGGCACATGGGTAAAGCCAAACAAAAAGGTCAGAACGGTCAAGCCGAGTGAAATCGAGATTGGCATGCCGGTGAGCATGAGCACCAGCAAGAGGACAAAAATAATGGCGGCATTCATTTCGAATCCCCTTCTTTGTTCTGCAAATCAGAAGGGTGCAGGTTGTCATCCATGGCAAGCGGGTTGAAGTCGACCGGGGGTGTTTCGGCTTCCAGACCCTCGACATGGCCGTGGTCGTGGTGCGGCAGTTCACCGGTTTTAAGAAAATTGACCATGACTTGCAAAAACCGGAAACACATCAGGCTGGTGCCCAGCGGCACGGCGCTGTAAACCATCCAGGTTGGCATTTCGAGGTCCGGCGTAGTGGGACCTTCGGGTATGCCTTCTACGGACAAACCCAACAGGTTGAACCAGGCATGGTGCGCGCCGTTGTCCCAGACAAAAGTGGCACCCAGGGTGGCCACAATGCCGGTGAACAGGGCGCCCGCACACAGTCCGAAGACAATGAATTTGCTCTTCATCTTGTCTTGCATGCGGTTGATCAGCACGTCCACCCCGACGTGGATGCCGGTGCGCACGCCATACGCGGCGCCAAACTTGGCCATCCAGACAAACATGATGATGGTCAGCTCCTGCGCCCAGCTCAAGGAGAGGGACAAGAGCCAGTCTTGCACGCCGGGTATCGGCAGGCCAGCGGCGTAGCGGTGCACCACCGCCACAAAGATGATCAGCGTCGCAGCGCCCATCAGGAAGGTGACCAGCCACTCTTCCAGGTGATCAAGAAATTTCATGGTTTGTGTCTCATATTTGTCCTTCGTAAAAGACCAGTAGCTTCCAAATATTCTTTACAGGAGAGCGAGTCGGTTGGGCTCTAAGTCCTGGTCTGAATCCGTTGATGGTGGTTTAAGCAGTTAATCCATAAAGGTAGTTTCGAATATGGACAGGCTCAAAACCAGTGGGATTTCATATAGACCGTGATGTTTAAGATGCATAAATCTCTCTTTGATGGCAATCAACACATGGGTGGAAATAGCAGTCACGATTTCTGTCTTCACTGCGCTCTCGCTGAGGCCAAAGAACACCTTGATGCGCAAACGCTGTTTGATCCACTTCAAGAACTACTCCAGCTATCTGCGTTCGCGATACAGATCGGCAATCAACTCGGGCTTCAAGACAGAGTTGTTGGTCAAAAACACCAGACGCTATCCCGCGTCGTTTTTGACCACCTCCGTTGGGCTTAGTCGGGGTGCGGTTCTTTACATCGAACATGCGCTTCACTGCGCGCGAGGTGTGACCGAAGATCGCGCAGGAAACATCGAGGGGCAGCAGGACCAAACCGTCCGCCTTAAGGATCGGAAAGGCCGTGACTGCGGCTGCCCTGACGAATTCAGAACTGGGGCGAGCGTCGCGAATGATCGATGACATGAGTCCGTCTCCCGAGATGTACTGGCTTGACTCAGTCCAATGAATAGAATCAAGATATTTATTTGTATGGACAATACAACGTATTTAGCTGGTACGCATCAGGGTTTACCCATACTCAAGCTGATATTCCGGTTTTGTCGCGTCGTCGGCCGACGAACATGCTTCTGGTTGCAACGAAGCCAGTGCCTCAGACCGGACGGATTTGCGCTACCAAAGCATAAAACTGGTTGGCAAACGACATCTCGGCGCAGCTCTACATCATGAACTGACCTTTGCGAATCACGTGCATCAATTCAATGCCTGCCAGGACGCACTTCGCTGATTGAAATGACTTGAAGCTGAGTATCGTAAGCGGCTACGGACAAATGCACGCCCAAATGATGTCGACCGGGAAACGCATGTCTTTGGTAGCCAGCACTCCTTCTTCAAGCCCTTTCAGTCACAGCGCTCGGCATAAACGAGCGGGCCGATTGACTGTCAACGCGAAAAGGCTCCTCTTGCCAGCCTTCTTTCTTGACAGGCACCGCAGTCCGAATGATAATGTCCGTACATTAAACATTGAGAGCAAGCCTGTGCAATCCAATCCCCCCCGTTCCATGCTGTTTGTCTCAGGTGAAAAGGTCGAGCGGTTTGCCAAAGCGATGGCAGCTGGCGCCGACCTGGTGTGCATCGACCTCGAAGACGCGGTTCATCCGCAGCGCAAGCTCGAAGCACGCAACAACGTGCTGGGTTGGCTCAAACTGCAGCCCCGAACGGATACTGGCCCGCGTGTCGCGCTCCGCCTTAACGGTTTGCGCACGGCAGAGGGCCTGCGTGACGTGGTGGCGCTGGTCGATTCGGGCGTGCAGCTTGACTGGTTGCTGTTGCCCAAGGTTGAAGACAAGGCCGACATCCAGTGCATAGCTGGCTGGGCCGGGGCGCAGATCGGCGCCATCGCGGCACTGATCGAAACCCCACTTGGCATCGAGAACGCACGCTCCATTGGGCGCGCTGGCGGCAAGCTCGGTGCCTTGATGTTGGGCGGCGCTGACTTGTCGGCCGAGCTGGGGGCGCAATTTGACTGGGAAGGGCTGTTTTCGGCCCGTGGCCGCCTTGTGAATGCGGCGCGCGCTGCTGGCGTGCAGGCCTGGGACGTGCCGCATGTCGACATTGGCAACCTCTCAGGCTTGAGCGAAGAGACCCGCAAGGTGCTCGCGCTCGGCTTTGATTGCAAGACTGCCATTCATCCACAGCAAATCCAGATCATTCATGCGGCCTTCGCGCCGACGCCGGCCGATCTGGATTGGGCGAAGTTGCTGGTTCAGGCCGTTCCCGACGGCGAGTTTAGCGGCGCGTTCCTGTACCAGGGGCGCATGGTTGACGCACCGCTGGTGCGCAAGGCTCGACGCATCGTCGAGCTGTCACGTTTGCAGTAGTCCTCTCATTTCACACAACATTTTTACTGGAGATACATCATGGTTCAGGTCGTCAAGCAAGTCGGTGAGCATCGCTTTCGCGAGTCCTTTGGCCGCCATTTCGAAGAGTTCAACATCGGCGACATCTACGAGCACCGCCCGGGCCGCACCGTCACCGAGACCGACAACACCTGGTTCACCTTGCTCACGATGAACACGCACCCGATGCACTTCGACGCCGAGTACGCCAAGGCTAGCGAGTTCAAGCGCTGCATCATCTGTAGTCCGTTCACGGTGGCGTTGATGGTGGGCATGAGCGTCACCGACGTGAGCCAGAAGGCCATCGCGAATCTGGGCTGGACCGACATCAAGCTCACGCATCCGCTGTTCGCCGGCGACACGCTGTATGCCGAGTCGGAGGTGACGGACAAGCGCGAGTCAAAATCGCGCCCCGGCGCTGGCCTGGTGACCGTGAAGACCACCGGCCTGAACCAGGATGGCAAGGTCATTGGCACCTTTAGCCGCACCATGCTGATCGCCAAGATCGGCCACAGCATCGAAGACAAAGTCAATTACTGATTCTTTGCGGGATAGACCGCTGTCACGCGAGCGCGAAAAACTCGCTCCTCAACCGATCAAAAAAGGAAAAAATTATGGCTGAAGCAAGCAACGACCAGCAGGAATTCGTCGACGCCGTCGAGGTCTGGGTCGAAAAAGAACTGCGTCCTGTCGCACGTCAATACGACCTGGCCGACGAATACCCGCACGCCATCGTCGAGCAGATGAAGGAGTTGGGTCTGTTCGGCGCCACGATTGGCGAGGAGTACGGCGGCCTGGGCCTGTCGGCTTGGACCTATGCGCAGATCGTCATCAAGGTGGCTTCGGTCTGGATGGCACCTTCGGGCATTTTCAACTCGCACCTGATCGCTGCTTCGGCGATCGAGCGCAACGGCACGGAAGAACAAAAGCGCAAGTACCTGCCGAAGATGGCCACGGGTGAAATGCGCGGCAGCCTGGGCCTGACCGAGCCCAACGCCGGCTCGGACCTGCAGGCGATTCGTACCGTGGCCAAGCTCGACGGCGACCACTATGTGGTGAACGGCAGCAAGACCTGGATTACCAACAGTCTGCACGGCCACATGACGCTGCTGCTGGTCAAGACCGACCCCGAGGCGCAGCCCCGCCACAAGGGCATGAGTATGCTTATTGCCGAGAAGGGCCCGGGCTATAACGTTGACGGCAAGCTCAAGAAAATGGGCTACCGCGCCATCGACACCTGCCAGCTCAGTTTTGATGACTACCGCGTGCCGAAAGAAAACCTGCTCGGCGGCGTCGAAGGCCGCGGCTTCATCCAGACCGCAGGCGGGCTGGAACTGGGACGCATCAATGTGGCCTCACGCGGCGCCGGTATCGCCGAAGGCTCGCTGAAAATGGCGCTGCGCTATGCACAGGAACGAAGCGCGTTCGGCAAGCCGATCTGGCAGCATCAGGCCATCCAACTCAAGCTGGCCGACATGGTGACGCAGGTGGAAGGCGCCAAGCGCCTGATCGAAAACGCCGCGCGCAAGTACGACAGTGGCGAGCGCTGCGATTTGGAAGCTGCAATGGCCAAGCTTGCGGGCTCCGAGGCTGGTGTGCACTGTTCGCAAGAAGCGATGCGCATCTTCGGCGGCTACAGCCTATCGGTGGAGTACGAGATTGAACGCTTCTACCGCGATTCGATGCTCATGGTCATTGGCGAAGGAACCAACGAAATCCTGCGCCAGGTCATTGCCAAGCAACTGATTGAACGCTACAAAATATGAATGGGGTAAAAATGAAGAAGCCTTTACCCCTGGCGGGTGTGCGCATCCTCAGTGCCGAACAGTACGGTGCCGGTCCGTTTGGATCGATGATGCTGGCCGACCTTGGCGCCGAAGTCATCAAGATCGAAAATCCGCGCGACGGCGGCGATATCTCGCGGACGACAGGTCCGTACTTTCTCGGCGATAAGGACAGCCATTTCTTCCAGTCCTTCAACCGCAACAAGAAAAGTCTGACCTTGGATTTGAAGTCCCCGGACGGGCAGGAGGTGTTTCGCCGCCTTGCTAAAAGTTCGGATGCGGTCATGAACAACCTCCGCGGCGACCAGCCTGCCAAACTAGGCCTCACTTACGAAGCGCTGAAGGCGGTGCGGCCGTCGATCGTCTGCGTGCACCTGTCGGCCTACGGCCGCGACAACGATCGCGCCCATTGGCCCGGTTACGACTATCTCATGCAGGCCGAGGCGGGTTATCTGTATCTGACCGGTGAGCCAGACGGACCGCCCGCCCGCATGGGCCTGTCCATTGTCGATTACATGACGGGGATCACCACGGCGCTCTCCTTGTTGGCGGCACTGATGGGCGCGCAGCGATCGGGGCAGGGCCGCGATGTGGACGTTAGCCTGTTTGACGTCGCCTTGGCGCAACTGACTTATCCGGCGACGTGGTTCATGAACGACGGGCATGTCACAAAGCGCATGGCGCGTTCGGCGCACCCATCGGCCGTGCCGTGCCAGTTGGTGCGCGCGAGCGACGGCTGGATGTTCGTGATGTGCATGACGCCCAAGTTCTGGCAGGCCCTGGTCGAGGGTATCGGCCGACCCGAGTGGCTGGACGATCCCCGTTTCGCAACGCCCGCGACGCGACGCGACCATCGGGATGTGCTCAGTGCATTGCTTGACGAGGTCTTCTCGGGAGCGACAACCCGTAAATGGATGCAGCGGTTTGCGGGCAAGCTGCCGGTAGCGCCGGTCATGGACATCGAACAGGCGCTGACGAATCCTTTCGTCGGCGAGGTTGGCATGGTCCAGTCGATGCCGCATCCCCATGCACCCGAGGGTGCGCTTCGTGTCCTCGCAAATCCAGTGAAGCTCGATGGAGAGCGCTTGCCAACCAAAGCGTGTGAGCCACTCGGCACCGCAACTGATGCGCTCTTGCACGAGGTCGGTTATAGCGACAGCGCGATCGCGTCCCTGCGAGCCGCAGGCGTCGTTTGAAACAAGAAAGATGAGGACACCGTGAAACTAGAAGGCATTAAAGTTCTCGATCTGTCGCAGTACCTGCCAGGTCCACATCTGACGATGATGATGGCCGACCACGGCGCTGAGGTGATCCGAATCGAGCCACCGACGGGGGAGCCGACACGTGCGATAGGCTGTTTTCACGACGACATGACCGTCTGGTTCCGCAATACCCACCGCGCCAAGCAGAGTGTCGTGCTTGATCTCAAGAAGCCCGAGGCGGTCGAAGCCTTCCTGCGTCTGGCCGCGCAGGCGGACGTAATCGTCGAAGCCTTCCGTCCTGGCGTGGTGGAGCGGCTAGGCATCGGGTACAGCAAGGTTGCTGCGATTAATCCGCGTATTGTGTACTGTTCGATCTCGGCCTTCGGCCAGACCGGACCCAATGCCAAGCGCGTGGCGCACGATGTGAGTATCGAAGCGGACACGGGGGTTCTCAGCCTTAATGTCGATGCGCAGGGAAATCCGATGATGCCTTGCGTGCCGACTGCCGATGTCTGTGGCGGCATGATGGGGTTGGCGGGCGTGTTGATGGCGCTGCTGCGCCGTGAGAAGACCGGTCGCGGCGACTATGTAGATATTTCCATGCAGGATGGGTTGGTCTCCTGGTTGGTCAATGTGATCAGTCCTGTATTCGCGGAAAAGCGTGACCTCAATCCAGCGGAGGAGCGGTCGCTCGGCGGCAATGCGTTCTATCGTATCTACCGCTGTGCCGACGGACGCAACCTCACGCTGGGCGGCAGCGAGATCAAATTCGTTGAAAACCTTCTGAGCGCGCTTGGTCGTCCGGATCTCATCTCCTTGTGCAAGTTGCCGCCGGGTAGTGGTCAGGATCCGGTCAAGTTGTTCCTCACTGACGCCTTCGCCCAGCAGCCACTGGCCTATTGGGAGGCCTTTCTCTCGAAGCTCGACCTGTGCTGGGCGCCCGTGAAAGGTCTGAAAGAGGCCTTGGACGGCGAGCACATTAGGGCGCGCGGCATGCGGCTCGAATTCCCGGACGGACAAATACATCTTGGCAATCCGATCAAGTACAGCAACGAGCCGGCGCAGGTGCTGCCAGTGGCACCTGCACTTGGTGAACATACGCGTTCGGCGCTCAAGGCTGTTGGATACACCGGTGCCGAACTTGACGCCCTCGCGCGGGCCGGCGCTATCGGGGCTTGAGGGAGCAAGGGAACGTAGGCTCCCGTTAGGGCGGCTTGCCATGCTGTGTGCGACCAACGACCGCTCCCAGCTCTGGACTTTGTGCCTCTGAGTCGGGTAGTGCAATGATTGTTGAGTGCGAATAACAAGAGTAGCAACGGAAACATATTCTTTACAACTATCTGGAGTCGAAGCAATGAAAGTCCTGGTCGCAGTGAAACGCGTGGTCGATTACAACGTGAAGGTCCGCGTCAAATCGGACAACACGGGTGTTGATGTCGCCAACGTCAAGATGAGCATGAACCCTTTTGATGAGATCGCCATCGAAGAAGCCGTGCGCCTGAAAGAAAAAGGCGTGGTTTCCGAGGTCATCGCCGTCTCCTGCGGCGTGACCCAGTGCCAGGAAACCCTGCGCACCGCCATGGCCATTGGCGCGGACCGCGCCATTCTGGTCGAGACCACGGTCGAGCTGCAGCCCCTGGCCGTGGCGAAACTGCTCAAGGCGCTGGTGGACAAAGAGCAACCCGGCCTCATCATCCTGGGCAAGCAGGCCATTGACGATGACTGCAACCAGACCGGCCAAATGCTCGCTGCGCTGGCCGACCTGCCGCAAGCCACTTTTGCCAGCAAAATTGAAGTGCTTGAAGGCAAAGCCTCGGTCACGCGTGAAGTCGACGGCGGCTCAGAAACGCTGTCCATCACCTTGCCGGCGGTCATCACCGCCGACTTGCGCCTGAACGAGCCGCGCTACGTGACGCTGCCCAACATCATGAAGGCCAAGAAGAAGCAACTCGACATCTTCAAGCCCGAAGACCTCGGTGTCGACGTCACACCGCGCATCAAGACCCTCAAAGTCAGTGAGCCGCCCAAGCGCAGCGCTGGCATCAAAGTGCCCGATGTGGCGACGCTGGTGGCCAAACTCAAAAATGAAGCCAAAGTAATCTAAGACATTGCGGGACAGACCGCAGCCACACGCAGTGGGCAAGCTCTGTCCTCAACTGATTAAAACTTTTTGGGAAAAATGATGACATCTTTAGTAATTGCCGAACATGACAACGCGACCCTCAAGGGCGCAACCCTCAACACCGTCACCGCTGCCGTCCAATGTGGCGGTGAGGTGCACGTGCTGGTAGCCGGTGCCAACGCCGGCGCCGCAGCCGCTGCAGCGGCGCAAATTGCCGGCGTGTCCAAGGTGCTGCACGCTGACAGCGACGCCCTGGCCCACGGCCTGGCTGAGAACATGAGCGCGCAGATTCTGGCCCTCGCCTCGAACTACAGCCATATCCTGTTTGCCGCCACGGCGTCCGGCAAGAACATCGCCCCGCGCCTGGCCGCCAAGCTCGACGTGGGACAGATCTCTGACGTCACCAAAGTCGACAGCCCCGACACCTTCGAGCGCCCGATCTACGCCGGCAACGCCATTGCGATTGTGCAAAGCACAGACCCCATCAAGGTCATCACGGTGCGCACCACCGGATTTGACCCGGCAGCTGCCAGCGGTGGCACGGCCGCCATTGAGGCCGTAGCGGCGGTCGCGGCCAGTGACAAGTCAACTTACATGGGCAGTGAAATCGCCAAAAATGATCGCCCTGAGCTGACCGCAGCCAAGATCATCGTGGCCGGGGGCCGGGCGCTGGGCTCCAGCGAGAAGTTCATGGAAATCCTGATGCCACTGGCCGACAAGCTCGGTGCTGCCATTGGTGCCTCGCGCGCCGCGGTGGACGCCGGTTACTCGCCCAATGACTGGCAAGTGGGCCAGACCGGCAAGATCGTGGCGCCGCAGCTGTACATCGCAGTCGGTATCAGCGGCGCGATCCAGCATCTGGCCGGCATGAAGGATTCCAAGGTGATCGTGGCCATCAACAAAGACCCCGAGGCGCCGATCTTCTCGGTGGCCGACTATGGCCTGGAAGCGGACCTGTTCGTGGCGGTGCCCGAACTGGTGGCCGCGCTGTAGTTCTCCAGAATTGGGTTTAGGAGTAAGAAGTCTATGGCACTGCTTCTTCGATGCCTGCAGGAAGTCAGAACCAAGCGAGGCGACCCTGACACCTTCGTTGAGGAATGCCCCGACCGAACACGGGGGCGGGACGCGCTAACTTCCCTCGTCGACCAGTCGTCTGCTTGGTTGTCTGAAGCCTTGACTAGCCAGACCGACACATCATGTTCCGCACATTACTCAGATCCAAGAGCCACCGCGGTGCAGTAACCCACTGCGAGTTGCACCACGATGGATCCTGCGCGATCGATAAAGTCCTGCTGGGCGCGCTGAATATTGTTGAGAATGAGAAGATCTATATCTGGAATATCACCAATGCCGTGTGCTTCATCACCTACGCGACCCATGGCGAACGCGGATCCGGCATGATTTTGGACATCTGCTCGGTTGCTACGCGCATCCCCCTTTGTGCCGTCCTTGCACCTCGCGAGTACTGATGGCCCCGGATTCCTCAATGACACCGGACATCCCAACGTCGTCACCTGTGTCGCGGTCCATTCCCGGACCATGCCCCATTATCAGATGAGTTCAACCATGACAAACCAGGAAATCTTGGCCCAGTTTGGCCCCCGCGAAGCGATGGAATACGACGTCGTTGTTGTTGGAGGCGGCGTTGCCGGCCTGTCCACCGCCATCCGCCTCAAGCAACTGGCCACTGAAAAAGGCCAGGAGCTGTCGGTGGTGGTGCTGGAAAAAGGCGCCGAGCCCGGCGCCCACATCCTCTCGGGCGCCATCATGGATCCCGTTGCCATGAATGAACTGTTCCCCGACTGGAAGGCCATGGGCGCGCCCCTGAACCAGCCGGTGACCGATGACGCCATGATGTTCCTGAGTGAAACCTCGGGCTATCGCACGCCCAATTTTCTGCTGCCCAAATGCAGCCATAACCACGGCAACTACATCATCAGCCTGGGCGAGCTGACGCGCTGGCTGGCGACCCAGGCCGAAAACATGGGCGTGGAAATATTCCCCGGCTTTGCCGCCGCTGAAGTGCTTTACAGCGAGCAAGGCGCCGTCAGAGGGGTCGCCACCGGCAATATGGGTGTGAACAAGGAAGGCGAACCGGGCGAGAATTTCCAGATCGGCATGGAGCTGTTGGCCAAATACACCATTTTTGCCGAAGGCTCACGCGGTCATCTGGGGCGCCAGCTGATTGCCAAGTACAAGCTTGACGAGGGCTGTGATCCGCAAAGTTATGGTTTGGGCATCAAGGAGGTTTGGGAGGTGGACCCCTCGCGCCACCAGCCTGGCTTTGCCATGCACACCGCAGGCTGGCCGCTGGACAACAGCACCTACGGCGGCTCCTTCATGTACCACATGGGGGACAACAAGATCGCGCTGGGCTTCATCACCGGGCTGAACTACCAGAACCCATTCTTAAGCCCGTTCGAGGAGTTCCAGCGCTGGAAAACCCATCCCAATGTGCGCTGGTATTTTGAGAACGACAAGGGCGAAGTCACCGCCAAGCGGCTGGCCTATGGTGCGCGCACCATCACCGCCGGCGGTTTGCTGGCGCTGCCCAAGACCGTGTTCCCGGGC
The DNA here is from genome assembly GCF_000013605.1 of Rhodoferax ferrireducens T118. Lineage (NCBI taxonomy): Bacteria > Pseudomonadati > Pseudomonadota > Betaproteobacteria > Burkholderiales > Comamonadaceae > Rhodoferax > Rhodoferax ferrireducens. Next base: position 4,633,998 of record NC_007908.1, on the reverse strand, counting down.
GGCGCCCTGGTGGGTTGCGAAGCGGGCTTCCTGAACGTGAGCCGCATCAAGGGCAGCCACACGGCCATCAAGACCGGCATGCTGGCAGCCGAGGCGGCGTTTGAGGCCGTCACGGCCGGACGCCAGCATGACGAACTGAGCGCCTACCCCGAGGCGTTTGAGAAGAGCTGGGTCTATACCGAACTCAATAAATCGCGCAACTTCAAGGCCTGGTTCAAGTACGGCTTGCGCATCAGCACCCTGATGAACGGTTTCGAGCAGTTCGGACTGGGGGGCAACATGCCCTGGACCATTCACCGTGACAAGCCCGACCATGCCTACCTGAAACCAGCCGCCGAGTGCCAACCCATTGTTTACCCCAAGCCCGACGGCAAGCTCACCTTTGACCGCTTGAGCAGCGTCTTCATCGGCAACGTCAACCATGAAGAAAATCAGCCCGCGCACTTGACACTCAAAGACGCGTCGGTGCCGGTTGCCATCAACCTGGCCAAGTTTGCCGGCCCCGAGGCGCGCTACTGCCCGGCCGGGGTTTATGAGTTTGTCAAGAACGATGACGGCACCGACCGACTGCAGATCAACGCTTCCAACTGCGTGCACTGCAAGACCTGCGACATCAAGGACCCGACGCAGAACATCGTCTGGGTCACGCCCGAAGGGGGCGGTGGGCCGAACTACGCGGGGATGTAGTTGGCCATGTTGAATCGGTCCACTTCTGCTGCCGACTTGGACTTCCCAAGTCAAGCCGATCAAGCTTTTGAGTATCTGCAAAAGACGGTGTTTGAAATGGAGCGGCAAACAGCCACTTACTACCAGCTGGCGTATGCCGCCACTGAGATTGCAGCCAAGTTAGGTGATGCCGTTGCCAATATGGCATCCACGATAGCGCTGATCTCGGATTCGAAACAAAAAATTGGCGACATCATCAGCGTGATTGACAGCATTGCCTTCCAGGCCAACATTCAGTCTTTGAAGGCAGACTCTGACACTACCCCTGCAGAAAAGCATCGGCACGGTTCTTCCGTCCCAGTAAGTGAAGGCCACAGTCTGGCAGGCGATTCGGAAGGGGCGACCAAAAAGATCAAAGTTCTGGTTGAGACCTCAGTAGGAATGTAAAGTTGACGCGCTCGCCTGCAAACCACTTTTGGGGTCAGTCTCAGGATCAGCTCAGTGCACAACGAAAGACAATTCGATCAAGGTAGTTTGCTTTCCATTGTTAAAGCAGGCGGACGACACGAAGTCATTGACGCCTTCCATTCTGTGGACTGGGGTATCGCTTCTTTGGTCCACTCAAGCGTAGTATTGGCGGCAGTGCGGCTTCGAGGTTCAATACAGTAACTCGAGATCTCGCGTCGCGAACCCGGTCGAGGAGGGGAGACAACATGAGTGCAAATACCCAGTGCCTAACCATTCTGGCTCAGGACCCGTCGGTTCGCTCGAAAGGCGCACTGGTGCTTGCTCCTTCGGTCTGAATTTGGGTGTTGGTTAGCGATTTTCGACTTCAGTAAAGTTGTCTATACAACTTAGTCTGATTAGGGAAAACCCTGATCTCAAAGGCCATCCCGCCGTCTGTGAGATGGCTTTCTTTGCACTAGTTTCAGAGGAGAAGTGACGGCGCGTCGGTCTGCATGGGCGGCATGCAGTGTCCACCCAAAAAAGAGAGGTCTGTTCCCACTCAGTGATAATTTCCGGTTTACGAGTGAACGCAAGCGCCCGATACTGAGCCCATGCCGTCTGACTCTCATCCTATTTCTGCGGTCGATCGCGCCTTGGTGGTCCTGGCCACGCTGGCGCAACAAGGACGTGCCATGACTGCAGTGGAGTTAATGGACAAGACGCAGCTGAGTCAAAGCACGCTATACCGGCAACTGGCATCCCTCAAGCGCTGGGGGTTTGTGCTCGAGATGGAAGGCTGCTACGCCCCAGGCCCGCTGAGTCTTCAATTAGCGCTGGGCTTTGACATGGCTTCGCACCTGGTGCAGCACGCGCGTGCGGACATGATCGTGTTGGCGCAGCAATCGCAAGAAAGCGTCGGCTTAGTGGTGGCGGTAAACGGCCAGGCCATTTGCATTGACATGATCGAAAGCCGGCAAGCCTTGCGCTGCTCATTCGAGAAGGGGCGCAGCGTACCGCTGCAAAAAGGTGCCTCTGCGAAATGCCTGCTGGCGCATCTGCCCGCAGGCGCCATAAGCGCCTCCCTTGAGACCACCGCGGATCAGCCGGGTCAGCCCCTGGCGGACGTTTTGGCTGAGCTGAGCGCAATTCGGAAAGTGGGCTTTGTTGTCAGCGACGGGGAAGTTGACCCCGGTGTCTGGGGTGTCAGCGCGCCCCTGTTCGGCATGGGCAAACGCGCCCTCGGTGTGTTGACCCTGATGGCGCCCAGTGTGCGTGTCCACGGCAAGCATTCACCTCTGATTCAGATGACGGTGGTGACGGCCGCCCGTATTTCCCGAAGTTTGAGTACGCAGTAGTAATTGATTTAACCCCCTGGAGAAGACCCCATGAACTTTCGTCGCACATTTCTACTTTCCTGCTTCGCCGTTGCTAGCCTGGGCGCCGCGCATTCGAACGCGCAAGATGTTCTGCGCGTTGGCACCGATGCCACATTTCCTCCGATGGAATTTGTCGAAAACGACAAACGCACCGGTTTTGATATTGACCTGGTCGAGGCGATGGGCAAAGCCATGAACAAGCGTATCGAGTGGGTCGATATCGACTTCAAGGGCCTCATTCCAGGCCTCGTCTCCAAACGATTTGACATGTCCGTGTCGGCCATCTACATCACGGATGAGCGCAAAAAAGTGGTGGATTTCACGGACTCTTACTACGCTGGCGGGCTGGTGGCCATGGTCAAGGATGGCAACACCGGCATCAAGACCCTGAAAGACCTGAATGGCAAAAAAGTGGCCGTGCAGGTGGGGACGAAGTCCGTCGGCTACCTTGGCACGAATTACCCCCAGGTGCAACTGGTTGAAGTCGAGAAGAATCAAGAGATGTTCAACCTGGTTGACATCGGCCGTGCCGATGCGGCTGTGACCGGCAAGCCCGCTGCGTTCCAGTATGTACGCACCCGAGGCGGCCTGCACGTGCTGGAGCAGCAGCTCACCACCGAGGAGTACGGCATGGCGCTGCGCAAAGATACCCCGGACCTGACCCGGGCCGTCAACGCCGCCCTGGCCAAACTCAAGGCCGACGGCAGCTATGCCCAGATCGTCAAAAAATGGTTTACCAACACAGCTAAGTAAGGCGCAAGGCAATCCAGATGGAACTCGATTTCTCCCCCGTTTTTTCTGGCTGGCGCAACCTGATTCAAGGGGCATCGGTCACGGTTGAAATTACGGCGATGGCGCTGGTGCTTGGCTGCGTCATGGGCTTGCTGGTGGGAATCGGGCGCCTCAAGCCGGAGCGGCGCGTCATCTATGCGCTGTGCACCAGCTATGTGGCGGTCATTCGCGGCACGCCGCTGCTGGTGCAATTGTTTCTTCTGTTTTTTGGCTTGCCGCAGTTCGATATCCTGTTGCCGGCGTTTGTCTGTGGCGTCATCGGGCTGGGCATTTACTCTGGCGCCTACGTGTCGGAAATCGTGCGCGGCTCCATCCAGTCGATTGACCGGGGCCAGATGGAGGCGGCACGCTCGGTGGGCATGTCCTATGGCACGGCCATGCGGACCATCATCCTGCCGCAGGCGCTGGTGCGCATGATTCCACCACTGGGCAACGAGTTCATTGCCTTGATCAAGAATTCCGCGCTGGTGTCACTGCTCACCATTCACGACGTGATGCATGAGGGACAGAAAATCATCAGCGTGACCTACCGCTCGCTGGAAGTCTATCTGGCCATTGCCGCCATCTATTTTGTTTTGACCGGCTTGACGACGCTGGCGTTGCGCCGCATCGAGCAGCGACTTCGTGCGGGAGGCATGGTGCAATGAAAATGCAAAAACCCATCGTTCACATCCGGGGCTTGCGCAAGTCTTTTGGCGACCACGTGGTCCTGCATGGCATCGATTTTGATGTTCAGCCCTCGCAGGTGGTGGTGATCATTGGGCCCAGCGGTTCCGGCAAAAGCACTTTTTTGCGCTGCTGCAATGGGCTGGAGCAACCCGACAGTGGACGGGTCGAGATCTGTGGGCACACCTTGTCCGACGGTGGTCAGATGCTGGCGGATCAGGCACTGAATCATTTGCGCGAGCAGGTAGGCATGGTGTTCCAGTCGTTCAATCTGTTTCCGCACCTGTCGGTGATCGACAACATCACGGTCGGGCCGCGCAAGGTGCGGGGAGTGTCGGGACCGCAAGCCGAAGCGGAAGCCATGGTTTTGCTCGACAAGGTGGGCCTGGTGCAAAAGGCCCATGCCATGCCGGCCAGTCTGTCGGGCGGTCAGAAGCAGCGCGTGGCGATCGCCCGTGCGCTGGCCATGCAGCCGCAAGTCATGCTGTTTGATGAGCCCACTTCCGCGCTTGACCCCGAGCTGGTGGGTGAGGTGCTGCAGGTGATGAAACTGTTGGCGAGCGAGGGCATGACGATGATGGTCGTGACCCACGAAATGGATTTTGCGCGCGAGGTCGCTGACGTCGTGGTGGTGATGGATGGCGGCGCTTTGATCGAAGCGGGGCCGCCCGACATCATTTTCACCAACCCCAAGCAGGCGCGAACGCGGGACTTCTTGCGGGCCATCCTGACCCGCGTCTGATATGTCTGCGAGCAAGCTGCCAGCGTACGAACACGTCAAGGCCTTTGTCAAGAGCAAGATCAACTTGGGGGCCTGGCGTGCGGGCGACCCTGTTCCCAGCGAATCGGCTTTGCAGCAGCAGTTTGGCGTCAGTCGCATGACCGTGAGTCGGGCGCTGCGCGAGTTGGTGGTGGAAGGCGTGGTGACCCGGGTGCGGGGCTCGGGCACGGTTGTGGCGCAGTTGCATCGCATCCTGAGCACGTTGGCATTTCGAGACATAGAGGAGGAGGTTCTTGAGCGTGAGCACGCTCATGCCACCCAAGTCATAGTGCTTGAATCAATTTGCGCCAATGCGGCGCTGGGGCAGATCCTGAAACTGCCAACCGGGGCGAAAGTGTTTCACTCGGTGCTCGTGCACTACGAGGACGCGGTGCCGATTCAGTTCGAAGATTGCCATGTTAATCCGCAATCGGCGCCACACTACCTGGACAACGATTTCGAGACCACGACGTCGACCCAGTACCTGCTGGAGCATGCACCACTCACCGAAACCAGCTATTCGATCGAAGCCTGCTTGCCCAGCCCTCGGGAGGCCAGGTGTCTGCGAATCAAAAGCAGTGAGCCCTGTCTGGTGATGACCCGGCGCATCGTCAGTGGCCTGCATGTGGCCAGTCTGATGCGCCTCGTTTACCCCGGCATGCGCTACAGTTTTGGCGGAAAATTTCAGCTGTGAGCTGGCGACTGGTCCAACTGGACGATGTGCCCCCAAGCCCCTGGCGCAATGGCGGCGGCGTAACCCGTGAACTCGCATCCTGGCCTGGCACCGGGGACTGGGTTTGGCGCATGTCCGTCGCTGAGGTGGCGCGCAGCGGACCTTTTTCGCGCTTTGAGGGCGTGCAGCGATGGTTTGCGGTGCTGGGCGGGGGCGGGGTGCGATTGTCGATGGGCGACCAGGCACATGAGTTGACTGGCAACAGCGTGCCCCTGTGCTTTGACGGCGCCGTGCCCGCCTACTGCCAGTTGCTGGATGGCGCGACACAGGATTTCAACCTGATGGTGCGCCGCGACCAAGCTGCGGCACAGATGAGGCGGATCTCAGGAAGCCTCTGTATCGTTCTCAATGCTCCTAAAACGATAGCTTTATACGCAATAGATTCGGGGGCCAGTGTGAAATTTGATCAAAATATTATGGCAGTACCGGCGCACAGCCTAGTTTGGCAAGCCCTGCCAGCCGGGGCCGCGCTGCAGGTCAGTGCGGCAGACGCGTTGTGGATGGATATTGAGCTGTGAGCCTGCCATTCTGGGCCAACTGCACGGTGGTAACCACATTGGGTTGGCCACCGTTCATGAATGCAAACCCTTGCATGCAAACTTTCTTTAACGGTGAACAACGATGACTTTTACATTGCATGGCGGCACGTCTGCCCTGTTGGTGAGCATGCCCCATATTGGGACCGACATTCCGCCTGAGTTGCAGGACGCCTATGTGCCGCGCGCCCTGGCCGTCGAAGATACGGACTGGCATCTCGAGCGACTTTATAGCTTTTTGCCCGAGCTGGGCGCCAGCGTGTTGATGCCTCGTTACTCGCGCTACGTGATCGACCTGAATCGCCCGCCGGATGACGCACCCATGTACCCCGGTGCGTCCAATACCGAGCTGTGTCCCACGCGCTTCTTCACGGGCGACGCGCTCTACCAACCCGGCTGCGAACCAGAGCCGGTTGAGCGGGCGAGACGGCGCGAGGCCTATTGGCGGCCTTATCACACCGCCTTGGCCGCAGAGTTGCAGCGCATCAAGGCTATTCATGGCTATGCCCTGCTATGGGACGCGCACAGTATTCGCTCGCACATTCCGTGGCTGTTTGAGGGAGCCCTGCCGGGACTGAATGTCGGTACTGCCAATGGCGCCAGTGCGGACCCGTCGGTGGCTTCAGCGGTGGAGCAGGCCTGCGCGTTGGCCAGTGATGTGACCCATGTGCTCAATGGCCGGTTCAAGGGCGGCTACATCACCCGGCACTACGGCGCGCCACAGGAGCGGGTGCACGCCGTGCAGCTGGAGATGTGCCAGTACCTCTACATGCGCGAGGCCCTGCCGTTTGACTATGACGAGAAGAAGGCCAGAGCCGTCCAGCCTTTGCTCAAGACCATGCTGAGCCAAGCGCTAGCAGCCTGCCGGGGTCGCCATGAAAAATGACATGAAGCCTTTCTTCGCGACCCACGCTTGGGTCCGAGGGGCCTGGGCCCGTGATGTGTTGCTGACCGTCGACGCCAGCGGCGCGTGGAGTGGCATTCAAGCCAACGCGCCGGTGACAGCCAATCAAGATGTGACCGTTCTCAATGGCCCGGTGCTGCCGGGTCTTGTCAACGCCCACAGCCACGCGTTTCAACGTGCCATTGCCGGACTGACCGAGCGCAAGGCGGGGGCAGGTGCTGCCATTAGTGACGATTTCTGGAGCTGGCGCGACCGCATGTACTCGGTGGCCCGGCGCATCACGCCAGAGCAGTTGGAGACCATCGCAGCCTTGCTTTATGCCGAACTGCTGGCCGGCGGCTATACGCAGGTGTGTGAGTTTCACTACCTTCACAACGCGCTGGATGGCAGACCTTATGCCGACCCGCTGGAGATGTCGCTGGCCCTGGTGCGGGCGGCGCAGCGTGTGGGCATGGGCCTGACACTCCTGCCTACGCTGTACATGCGATCGGGTTTTGGTGCCACGGGGCTGCGGGAGGACCAGCGCCGGTTTGCGTCGACACCTGACAGCGTGTTGCGCCTGGTGGAGGGCGTGCAGGCGCAAGCAGGTGCACTGGCCCATGTCAACGTGGGGGTCGCCGTGCACTCGTTGCGGGCGGCCGACGCGGCGGCCATCAAAGAGGTGGCGGCATTTGCGGCCAACAATGGTCTGCCCATCCACATTCATGTCGCGGAGCAAACGCAGGAGGTGCAGGACTGCCTCAATCACACCGGGCAGCGTCCCATTGAGTGGCTGCTGGAACACCTGCCGTTGAATGCCCATTGGAACCTGGTCCATGCCACGCACGCTACACCTGTGGAGTTGCAGACGGTGGGCGCGAGTGGCGCCGCGATCGTCATTTGCCCGAGCACCGAGGCCAATCTGGGCGACGGCGTATTCGATTTTTCGGGCTATTCTGGCATCGGTGGCCGTTGGTCGATTGGCTCGGACAGCAACGTTAACCGCAGTTGGATCGAAGAGCTTCGTCTGCTGGAGTACTCACAGCGCTTGACGCAACGCAGGCGCAATGTGGCAGCCCAGGCTGGCGGGTTTGACAGCTCCGCTGCGGCATTGTTCGAGGCCGCATTGGCGGGTGGTCAGTCGGCCACAGCCAGGCCCCTGGGGGCGATTGAATTGGGGCACCGCGCCGACTTCCTGGTTTTGAATGAGCAGTCGTCGGTGCTGCTGGGGGTGCCGGCCGAGCACGTACTGGATGCCCTGGTGTTTTCCAGCCCCGGTGCCAGGTTTAAAGAAGTTTTCGTTGCTGGCCAGCAGCGTGTTGATGGGGGGCGGGGGTGGGGGCGTGAATCGGGGCCTGCGCTTTGGCCTGAGCTTGTACAGGAATTTGTGCGGACGATGAAGACGTTGTGGACGTAATGTCTCGTGACCAAGTTCGCGCTCCATTGGCTTATATTGCCGCTAATGGCTGTAAATGGCATTCTTTGAAGCGCAATAGAAACTGAGCTTGCCGTCCCATGTTCAGTGTCAGATAGGACAATTTGAATGCCGCGTCGTCGGTTGGAAACAAGGCTCGGGTCTCTATTGCAATCCCCAAGACTACGCGCACATCGCTGCATTGCTAAACGCCCTATGCCCGATGGCCATGCTGCATAGCTGTTGTTCGTCGGAGCAGGCCACCTGCAATCAGGTGCGTCGCCTACGCTGCATCGCGGCCGTGTCGGCGATGGCCGCGTTTTTGGCGATGGGACGACTGCGACAGCCAATGGCGACGGGTTGACTCGATTTAGCAACGGCTTGACCTGCGACACAGACCGTATGGGACTCACGCGAACCAATAAGAAGTGATTGTGGAGTTGAACAAAACGTCGCTAGGCCGCCACGAATGACTGCTGACTGGCTTCGCACTTTCAAAGTCGCACATCTAGAAGGCCACCTGTGGTCTATGACCTCTATCGCTGCACAATCGAAGCATGCCGCGCTCGACACCTGACTTTCAGTTTTCAAGGTCAGCTTTCGAGAGAGATGACTGGCTCCATCAGACACATTGCCGACGGTCACGACAGTCAGCAAACGGGTTGCCAAATCCATTGCCAATCACAAACTGTTCGGGGCGAACTTCACGTGTCCATTGGAGTCAGTGGCTTTTTCAATTGTCGAGGGTGACAGTTATAGGCCGATTGACCCTGGTCGGTGGAAATCGACAGGGGGGTCAAATTGGCGTCGGCTGCAACAAGAAATTTGACTTGCTGGCCGAGTAAGTACTCTAAAACAGGCACTTACTCGGCCAGTTTTGACGCCATGGTGGTCAAAATGGCTTTGATCACCATGGCGGGCGCATGTTTCATAGGGATTAGCAAATCCTGAGTTTTGAGTCATTGCAAGCAAACCAACATTCCACTCCCCCGATGGTGTTCACAAGCAGACAAACGTTTGGGAGAACTTTTGGAGTTTGAATATGGATCCTAAAGAAACCGAAGTTGGCACTAGCATAGTGTCTGTCGGACTCAATTTGACAGAGGCAGCTGCTGCGAACGATGCAGGCTTTGAAGTCATCGGTGGCTGCGCAGTGAAGGATGTCGACTGGAAATGGGCCGTCGGAATCCTACGCGAGCTTCATTCTGAGTGTCCATCACATGAAGCTTGGCCCGGCTTCATTGGCGATGCTCAAGCTTGGTGGTTTAGTCGAGTGACAGGCCCGATTTTCGGTCATGCCATCGGACTTCGTCCCTTTCAACTTCTCAACCGTGCGGCGCTCGCACGCCGTGCGACGGGAAAGCCACAGTTATTCGGTGCGTCGCCAGTCAGCAGCCTGGCCGATGAGTTGGAGCTGCTTCAAACAGTTCGAGCTTACTCCACGGTCACTTCGACTTTTGATGGCCTGATCCTGTTTGCAGGCCAGGTCGCCCGTGACAAGCGGTCCAAGGACCATGGGCGCGAACGCATCGTTGAGCGTATCAAGATGCTGCTTCCGCTTGCTGCGCGTGAGGGGAGGGTGCAGGTCATTGTGCTGGGCGCTATCCGTCACGCGATTGAAATGGGCGGGGTGCGCGGGGACAAATGGGCGCCAGTCACCATTCATGAATACCTACGCCAAGGAGTGAAGGAGCTCGTCGTTGCAGTTCTTGAAATGGACATAGACGACCTAAATGGGTGGGCATGGCAGGATGTCTATAAACAGATTTTGAAAGGAATCAGAGAATCGCAGCGCCCGAAATTTGCTGCGTTTCTTGAGGTATTTCATCGGTTCCTGGTCATCTCCGGGTTCGATCCATTACCGCGCAGTTTGTCCGGAAATGGTGTTGCGCTGCCACCTGCCGCGGCCGTGGTGTGGCCTCATGAACTGGAACGGGCCATCGCGTTCATCGAAGCGAGCGCACCTTCCAGCCGTGTTCGGCTGCAGGCCAGAGTCGGTCTGGCACTCGCTTTCTGGGTTCCTCTGCGCAGCGTCGAGCTGTGGTGCATACGTGTCGGCGACGTTCATCTAATGGATCAGGTGTACTTGACGATTTACCCCCGGCGTCGCGATGGGGTCGGCAAGACGCCCTCAGTGCGCAGGCAAGAGGCCGTGCTGGATATTCAACTGAAGGTGCTGTTGATCGATATGGTGAGACTCCGTCGTCAAGACGACGCGGACGATGATGACGTGCTGCTTGGCGAACCCGGAAAACCTGGAGCAAGGCATGAAGAATTGGTCACGACGCAGCTGATAAATGCTGCATTGCGTTGGGCCACGGGCGATACGACCGCCAGCTTTTATGACCTGCGCCACACTGCGTTTTCCCGTCGCGCTGAACCCGTTCTTTTGGGCGGCACGGTGGGAACCGACGTGGCGGCTTTTCAACAAGTGGCTGCCCAGGGCGGGCATGCCGGGCCGTCGTCAACAGCAACCGGGCTTTTGAGAGTCCGCTCAGTGAAGGCATCTGGTTTGAGCGCCGCATGTTGCACGCCAGTTTCGCGCTGCAAGACCAAAAGGAAGGCATGCGCGCCTTTGTGGAGAAACGCACTCCTCAGTTTGTACATCGCTGATTCACAACATAATCCCCCGCCAAACAAAACCTCGATGGCAGCCTGTGAGGACCAACCATCTCAGGCACCAAAGTGCGACCGGATCAGTCTCTCGTCACGCCGGTCAGTTTTTTCTTCAACAGACCCTCCATGTGTACAAAGAAATCAACGCTAAGTGCAAGGTCAAAGAACGCCAACTCCATCGTGGCCAAGAGGCCTCAATTGTGTCAAATTTGATTTGTAACCCTTACAAAAAGCACCAAACCCACATGCCAGATAGATTTGCAATCATTTGAAAAATCTAGCCTAACCTGGTCGACCATCCAGGCGGGAGCGACCAAACCAGCGGCCATACCGGAGCGCCCAACCTAGCGTGGCCGCTGTCCATGCGGCAATCGCCAGCAGCGTGAAAGGTGTGCTAGCTGCGGGCCAAATGGCCGCGATGACGCGCAGCAGCACGGCTGACTGCAGTATCCAGTACAAAGTCCAGGCTACGTCATCCGCGGCGACAGGTCGGCCGCCGTGCCCACTGCTCACCCGCGTGGTCATCGCAAACATGGTGGCGCCTAGATAACCCATGGTCATGGCATGCAGAGGCGCAAGTCCCAGAGAGTGTGCTCCATCTGTCAGCGCCATCAGCGTGTGGGACAGGGCACTCAGCGCGAAGGAAATCCCCAACCACGTGAAGCCGCCGTGAAGCATAGCGATAAGCCGGATTTTCAGGCTCTGCACCAGACCCCAGCGTATCGCTAAGTAGAGCAACAGAAGGGACGCTGGTAATTCGACCGCGACCTGACCCCATCGCATGGCGGCCGAAAAAGGCCGGTACCACAACTCCGCTGCGCTAAACACGGCCTCCAGCCACAGCACAGTGACCATTGCCCACAGCAACCACATCGGTCGCCATGCATCGAGAAACGGAACTGCGCTGGCACCGAAGAATGGAATCATGCGGTGAGATACCACTGCGAATATGGTCGCAACGAATCCCCATAACCCCATCTGCGTGGCGGTCCGCAGCATTAACTCCGAACTGATAGCCAGCGACACCGCCGCCGTCCACAACGCGATGGCGCCAATGCCACATGCGAAAGCCACCAGGCGAGCGTGGATACGGTCGGGCACGTCGCTTCGTCGCACCATCATGGAGAATTTCACGCTCAGAACTGTCCAGCCGGCAGCGACCAATATCACGCCTGCGCAGGACACCAGGGCGTAGGTATGAAAGCCGATCAGGACGCTGACCCAGCCAGCCAGCATGAACATCAAGCCCGGCAACAAACTGCGCGCCGTGACTTCCCGCAGACGCAACCACTTGGGTCCGGCTGTGAAAAGAAACCCAGCAAAAAACAGTGGCATGAACCCCATGCTCATCAGCAGCCCATGAGCCGCCGAAACCGGCACGGCCCAGTACAGCGCTAAGCCGAGAGCCCGCGTCACCAATAAGATTCCCCACCAGATCGAACTCATCACCAGCATGAGTGCAGCCATAAAAAAAGCCAGGCGGTGGGGTGCAGCCAGTAGCCAGATCGGCCTCCAGGGTGGTGTCACGTGGTTGCCCGTCACTGCACGTGAAGTGTTGTTTAGGGTCGTCGGCTTGATGGGGATCGGTTTCAATGTTTTTCCTTTCCCATCGATGCGGAGCCATTCCTCAAAATGCTTGCGTCGATCGTCATAGGGACCTCACATCTCCTGTCTATTTTGAAGCCAGCTGAAATTGGATACGTTCAAGCTGCCGGCCGTCGCGGTCATGCGGTTTCATGCTTTGGATGGATCTACCATGCGCACGGCGGATTTCGTCGCGATTATCCCGCCAGTGCCCAAATTCGAATTGGAAAGAAGATTTCTCTTTCTCAGTGACCTAAATGAACAAGCGGGTAAACAGACCCGCTGGCCAGGAGCGTCACACTCTGGGGAATCCCGGTCTTTGATGAAGGATAGGTTCGGCTCCAAAGCGAAGCCGTCGAAGCGCTGGGCTTCGACGGCATAAAAAGGGGTGAGCCCGCCCTTACTGACTTACTTACACCAGGACCAGTCGGAGTACCGCGCAAAAGGCTCTCTTGGTGGCCTGCCTGGACGACGCCGGCTTCAAATCGATCGGCTCATCATTACCAGTCAGCCACAGGTGCAAAACGCGGCGCGACGGAGTCAAGTATTCTCGGCAAACCGATCCATTAGCCAATGTCAGTGCCCGGCGTGATGCCGGTCATTTGCATGTGCATGTCCCGCGCCCTGTGCGGCTTGCCATAACCGCTCCACATAGTGGATATAGGGCACATAGGCCTCGACGTACGCACGACCCGCCTCGACGTCGTTGGGATCGAACTTGCGGCGCCCAAAGGCGACGTCAAAATACTTGTGCACGCCGCCGCGTATCGCGTCGGTGAGCAGTTTCTCCACCTGTTCGATCGAGCCATTTTCGAGCGCCTTGTCGGCAGCTGGAACCGCCGGACCGAGATCGCGACCGGCCGGTTGCAAGCCACCAAAGGGCGCGCCTTCCCCAGCCCGATGGATACGTACCAGCGTTTCAAAGAAGTGCGTGTCGGCGAGTTCGCGCGCCTCTGCGCCGAGTTTGCGCACCAACCTCGCTTGGTCGAACACCTTTCGAATCTCGCCTTCGTCCTCGGCCCGAACCCAGGGCAGGGCCAGATTGACATTGCCGGTTTCGAGCGACCTGCGTGCCACCGTCACCACGGGTCCATCCAGCCCATCGCAATGCCCAAGCGCCCAAGCCAGCGCGAGACCACCATTGCCCAGCCCAATGGCGTCCGTGCCGACGCCGCCGATCGATTCATCCAGCCCGAAATACTGAGCCAATGATTTCCAGGTCAGGTAAAAGAGGCCGGCAAAGAGCGCCAGCGCGATGCGTGATTTCAGCAGGTTTTGCAGGTTCATGGTGTTCACCTTTAGATCGCTTTAATGCTGATGGGCCGCTGCAGGGCTTTCCTTGGCGTCGCCGTGCGCGGGACCTTCAGTGGCTTCGTAAATCCGTTCGACCGAATGGATATAGCCGACGTACGCCTTGACATATTCTTGTCCGGCGGCAACGTCGTCAACCTTGAAATTCTTCTTGGCGATGACGTCCTTGAACTGCCCCCCGACGCTTTTGTGCACGGCCTTCGTGAGCAAGTTCGCCAGGGGTTCGACGGAGCCCGTTTCAAGCGCCTTGTCGCCTGCCACCACGGCTGGGCCAAGGTCGCGGCCAGCCGGCTGGATCCCGGTGTAAGGTGCCCCTTCTCCGGCTCGATGCACGCGTACCAGGGTCTCGAAGAAGGAATAGTCAGCCAGTTTCTTGGCAGCAGGGTTCAACTGCCTGACGTCGAGTGTCTTGCGAAACGCCTCCTTGATCTGCGCTTGGTCAGAAGCTTGCACCCAGATCAGCACGCGATTGACGTTGCCGGTGTCGAGCGCTTGTTGCGCTGCTTTAATGACCGGGCCGTCCACGCCATCGCAATGCGCGGAGGCAGGCGCCGCCGCGAGCAGCAGTGCCGCCGAGAGGGTCGCCAGGACAGAAGCTTTGACTGTGATTTGATTGAATTTCATGATAGGTAATTCTCCAGTGGTAGTTACGGACTTCGTTCTCATCAAGGCCCGGTCTTGATTCGACCGGGCCTTACTTGGATAAACGAAGTAGTTGGAGATTTGTTCCAGATTCATTTCGACCCGCAGTGCCAGCGCGTCCGATCAGGCCAGTCTGGGCCGGGCAATGGACGCTGATGCGGATCAGCGTGCGTGCAGTTGCTGCGCGCCGGCGGTACTGCGCGGGTCCTGCTTGAGAAGCAGGTCAGCCAGGGCGAGCCGCTGTCTCGCGTTCAACATCTCGCGCTCTTTGAGCAGTTGCTCAATGACGCTGCGCTGCTGCGCCTCCTGCAGCGTGAAGATTGCAGCGCGCTCGCGCTCGATGACTGACGTGTCGGGTTGAGCGGAGAAGATCTCGCGCACCAGATGCTCGCGGTGAATCTGGATTTTGCCGTCGACATCATTGAGGACCTTCACGAAGTCCTTCTCCATCGCATGCCAGCGCTCGATTTGCGTGCCATCGAGCTTTAAATAGTCCGGAACGCGTTCGTGACCCATCCCGAAGAAGGCCAGTTCAGTCGCACCTTGCGCACGCCAAGCCTGAAACCACGCGCCGGCGAGTACGCCCACGTTGACCAACAGCGAGACGGCGAGTAGCAGATAGATCCAGTAGCGTTTCATGTCAGCGACCCATTGAATTGCAGGCTTGCAGGGCCGGGCACAGGGCGCCCGGAGGAATTGCGGTAAAGGCGGCCATCTGCAGCGCCGCAGGTTGCGCCGTGATCTGCGACCCCAGCATCAGTGTGCCGCCCAAATAGACGCCGAGCGAAAGCGAGATGGCGCCGCCGAGCGTCGCCGGTGCGAGTTGCCACCAACGCCAGCGCCGCGGCTTTGGTTTGGGCCTAGGAACGCCTGCGGCGGAGATGCGGCGATCCACCAGAAAGGCGAAATCGACGTTGGGCGTCACGTCGGGCAATGCGGCAAAGGTAGTCCGCAACTGCCTGAACTCGGCCAGCACTGGCGCACAGATCGCGCAGCCCTCGACATGCGCATTGAGCGCAGCGCGAGCGGGCTCGGCCAGCTCATCGTCGACCAGGGCCGATATCGCCTCGGTTCGTGGGCATTTTTCGGCAAAGCTCATGACCGACTCCTTGCACGAATCTCAATCAGGGCGGCTCGTGCGCGCGCCAGCCGCGACTTCACCGTCCCCTCGTTCAGCGACAGCACACTTCCAATTTCTTCGTAAGACATTTCTTCCACCTCTCGCAACAGTAGTATTTGCCGGTGCTCCGGCATCAGCTTCTTCAAGCTCGTGTCCAGTTGCCTCACCTCCTGCGTGACCTGCGCCTGATGCGCTGGATCGGGCTCCGAACCGGGCGCGTCAAACGAGTCCTCCAGCGGCACGAATTCGATCAACTTGCGGTGCCGCAGGGCATCGAGCGCCGTGTTGTTCGCGATCCGGAACAGCCAGGTGCGGAATTGAGCCTCGGGCCGCCACTGCGGCAGCGCCTGCCAAGCCTTGATAAACGCTTCCTGCGTCAACTCCATCGCATCGTCGTGCGACCCCAGCATGCGCAACAGATAGCGGTGAACCGGCTTTTGATGACGCCGCACCAGTTCGGAAAATGCTTTCCGGTCGCCCGCTCGCGCACGGCTTACCCAGTCATCTTCGGAACCATCGGAGGTCAGCATATCAATCATTCAATTCCATAAACGAATGGCGTCAGAAAAAGTTCCTTGAGATGACTGAGCGTTTATCCCATCAATGCGGCAGGGGTTAAGGGATTGACCTTCGTCGTAAGAAGTATTTACAATACATCTTTAAAGCAATGCAAGTATATGAGCATGTTTCCCGATTGTCCGTTCCATTCGCGCGCGCATCGCGCAGTCAGCCCGGCAATCGCGAGCGATTTCTCCCGCAACAAGTCCTGCTGCGCCAAGAACAGCAGGTCCATTACTTTTTTCCAACCACAAGAGGTTTCACCATGAGTTCCTGCGCTACCAACCACGTCACCCCCGAAGCTATCTATCCGTTTGATGCGCGCGGCGTTGCCAAGCGTTTCCGTCATGCCGCCATTTTTGGTGCGCTTGATTCACTGCAACCCGGTGAGACCATGCGCTTTTGCAATGACCACGATCCGATTCCCCTATTGAACCAACTCGTCGCCCGGTACGGCGATGCCGTTTCTATTGAGTACGTGCAACGGGAGTCAGGCGCCATCGTGATCGACTTCGCCTGTCTTTGACGAGCCCCATGAATTTCCCTGATTTTTTCGATCAGGTGCCGCGCATCACACTGCGCGATCCGCTCGCTGATTTACTCGGATCGGTCACTGGCGGGCTAATGAGCTATGGCTACGCAGATGCGGTGCGGCTAGCCGGCCATTCTTGCCCGACGGTTGCCTCGGCCTACTGGCTCGGCGTGCGCGCCATCAAGACCTTGTACGGCGACGACATGCCCACACGCGGGGCTATCCAGGTGAGCTTGCGCGACCGACTTGAGACCGGCACCGCCGGTGTGGTCGCCAATGTGCTGGGCTTGCTCACCGGGGCCGCCAGCGACGGCGGCTTTGCCGGCATCGGTGGCCAGTTTGTGCGGCGCGGTTTGCTGCAGTTCAACGTGGATATCGAGGCCGAGCTTCGTTTCACGCGAACCGACACCGGCCAGGTCGTGCTAGCCCAAGCCTATCCGCACCGCGTACCGGGGGACCCGCAAACCATGCGCCTGATGCAGCTTTGCCTCTCAGCTCAGGCCACAGACGAGCAACTCATTGAATTTGGACGCTTGTGGCAGCAACGCGTGCAGCGCATCCTGCTCGACCATGCGTGGGACGATACCGTATTTGAGCTCAAGGCTGCCTGAGTACGACAGCGGGGCCGCATCTGCCAGACAGCGCGAGCGTCACCACCACGATTGGAGCCACGCAACAACGCACCATGCACGCGCTGAGCGAGCTCCCACCAGGTGGCAAGAACAGGTTCGGCATCGCGCCATCTTGACCCGCAACGCATGCTCCGCCGGAGCATGCTGCCGGAATGAAGGAGAAAAATCATGACGTTCGTTGTCACCGAGTCCTGCATCAGCTGCAAATATACCGACTGTGTCGATGTCTGCCCGGTGGATGCCTTTCGTGAGGGCCCCAACTTCCTGGCCATTGATCCGGACGAGTGCATTGACTGCGCGGTCTGTGTGCCAGAGTGCCCGGTCAACGCCATCTTTGCCGAAGAGGATGTACCCGCCGACCAGCAGGACTTCATCGCATTGAATGCAGAACTCGCACCGAAGTGGAAAACCATCACCCGAACCAAGGCGGCTCTTCCTGACGCTGACAAATGGGCGTCCGTGGCGGCCAAACGGGCTGAGCTCAAGCGTTGATGCACCGTAAGCTATCGCTGCAACAACATCTATCCAAAACTGTCGTGTGTGGCGGGCGTCGCGTTCCGTTCATGACGACGCACGCCAATGTCGATTGGCAGGACAAGTCCCGGCAAGTTTCAATCACCTTTTTTTCATGGCGAATACATCACGTCATGATATAGATGGGTAAACTCGGCGACATTCAGCCAAGTCTGTTATCCGGCTGACTGATGTCCCTTATGAAACTCAATATTCTGTCTGACCTGCATCTCAGCTGCGGCGCATTGGAGATGCCCCGTAATGACGCCGATATCGTAATTCTGGCAGGTGACATCGCCCGCCCGAAGGAGGCGGTTTCATGGGCCTTGGGGCTTGCCAAGCCAGTGCTTTACGTTCCCGGGAACCACGAGTTCTACGGCGGCAGCATTGTGGGGGCCTCAGATGAGCTCAGAAGACTGTGTGCCGGAACGAATATTCACGTACTCGACAATGATCAAGCCATCATCGAAGGCGTGCGTTTTCTGGGGACCACGCTGTGGACTGATTTCATGCTTTGGCCTGACGGCGCGCAACGTACGCTGGCAAAGCTGGAAGCGCAACGTTTCATGCGTGATTTCAGCGTAATCCATGTGGACGAGCCCGTGCCAAGACTGTTCACGCCCGATGACGCCGCCGCCCTGTGTCGCGCTGACGTCCACTGGCTTGAAAGCCGACTGGCCGAGCCCCATGCGGGGCCGACAGTCGTCATCACGCACCATGCCCCTTCGCGCCAGAGCATTCATTCGCGGTTTGCCAGCTCTCCGCTCAATGGCTGCTTTGTGTCCGATCTGCAGCATCTGGCCGACGGTCAACGTACCCCGTTGTGGGTGCACGGTCACACCCATGACAGTTTTGACTATCTGCTCAACGGTACGCGGGTGGTGTGCAACCCGCGTGGCTATGCGAAAGACGGGGTGAATGAAAACCCCTTGTTTGACAGCAATTTCGTGGTTCAAATCGGGCTTTGAGGCGGGCAAAGACTCTGTGGCCGGCAAACTGGCTGCCCGGCGGTTTATTTTTTGAAGGGCAATAGCCATGAGCAATATGCGTTCCCCAGACTGGGATCCGAAGTCCGCTGCGGTGCTGCGCGATCAGCGCGCCGCCTGTGATGAGATGCGTGAGCGTTGCCCGGTCGCTTACAGTGATTTGCTGGGCTGGTCGCTCTTTCGGCACGAGGACGTTGTTCGCGTCCTCAATGACCCCGACACGTTCAGCAACGTGGTCTCCCGAAATCTCTCGGTTCCGAACGGCATGGATCCCCCCGAACACGGCCAATACCGCCGCATCATCGAGCGCTATTTCGCGCCGCAAACCATGCAGGCGTTCGAGCCACAATGCAGCAGCATCGCAGCCGACCTGGTACGCTCCCTGCGCGGTCGCGTGGCGCTGGAACTGATGGGTGATTTTGCCCATCCATTTGCGGTTCGGGTGCAATGCGCGTTTCTCGGTTGGCCAGCCAGCATGCACGAGCCGCTGCGATTGTGGGCGCAAAAAAACCACGTTGCCACCTTGGCCCAGGATCGGCCGGCCATGGCCGACATCGCCCACGAATTTTCGGGTTATGTCTTGGGGTTGCTGCAGCCGCGCCGCGACGCTGGTATCCAGGGCCATCAGGATGTCATAAGCAGTTTGACCAGCCAACAGATCAAGGGCCGACCGTTAAACGACGAAGAGATCATCAGCATCCTGCGCAACTGGACGGTTGGCGAGATCAGCACGATCGCGGCGGCGGTCGGCGTTGTGGCCCAGTATCTGGCGGAACACACCGAGTTGCAGCAACAACTGCGCACGCAGCCAACCTTGCTGCCCGACGCCATTGAAGAGATTTTGCGGATGTACGGTCCGCTGCTGGCGAACCGGCGCGTGACCACGCGCACCGTCGAGATCGGCGGGCGCACCATCAATGCCGGCGAGCGGATTTCTCTGAACTGGGTTGCGGCCAATCGGGATGGCCTTGTCTTCACCGATCCGCAGTCATTCCGGCTGGACCGCGACGCAAGCGCCAATCTGCTGTACGGCGCGGGTATCCATGTCTGTCCCGGGGCGCCACTGGCGCGCATGGAGTTGCGGGTAGCGGTGCGGGCACTGCTTGACGGAACCACCAGTATCGACCCGATTGCACAGCGCCCGCCAACCAGCGCGGTTTATCCGGCGTCCGGCTTTGCCACTTTACCCCTGCACCTTACGTTTCCATCGCAACCCAGCACCCACCAGCGATGACTTCGCCAAGCACCGATAGCGCAACGGACGAACTCCCGGTCAAGCCCGCACTGTGGACGCGCCTGCGCACTGATTTGGCCGGTCTGGCACCGGCGTATTTCGGGCTGGTGATGGCCACCGGCATCGTCTCCATTGCCGCTCACCTGCAGGGCTGGCCGCAGCTTGCGCGCACGCTGTTCTACCTGAACAACATGATGTATGCGGTCTTGTGGCTGTTGACGGTGGGACGCCTGCTGTGGTTTCCCCGGCGCTTTTTCAGTGACTTGATCGATCATTTGCGCGGCCCCGGATTTTTTACCATGGTGGC
Organism: Rhodoferax ferrireducens T118; assembly: GCF_000013605.1. Classification (NCBI taxonomy): domain Bacteria; kingdom Pseudomonadati; phylum Pseudomonadota; class Betaproteobacteria; order Burkholderiales; family Comamonadaceae; genus Rhodoferax; species Rhodoferax ferrireducens. Next base: position 4,613,690 of record NC_007908.1, on the reverse strand, counting down.
AGGAACCGGCGTGCTCGGGGCACAGTATGTGTTGTTGCTTGCCGACTACCGCATCGGGCTGCTGCTGTGGATTGTGGCGCTGGTGTTGTGGCTTGGGCTGACCTATGCGATCTTTACGGCCTTCACCGTCAAGGAACACAAGCCTGCACTGGACAAAGGCATCAGCGGCGCCTGGCTGCTGGCGGTGGTGGCGACGCAATCGGTCGCCGTGCTGGCTGCGATGCTGGCGGCGCATGTGGCCCAGCCCTACCGGCTGGAGATGAACTTTCTGGCGCTGTCGATGTGGCTGTGGGGCGGCATGTTGTACATCTGGATGATGTCGCTGATTTTCTACCGCTACACTTTCTTCCGGTTCGCGCCAGGGGACCTGTCGCCGCCCTACTGGATCAACATGGGTGCCATGGCGATCTCGACGCTGGCCGGGTCGCTGCTGATCATCAATGCGCCCGATGCGCCGTTCCTGTTGTCCTTGCTGCCCTTTCTCAAAGGTTTTACCGTGTTTTATTGGGCCACCGGCACCTGGTGGATTCCGATGCTGGTATTGCTGAGCATCTGGCGCCACGTTTACAAGCGTTTTCCGATGCGCTACGACCCGCTGTACTGGGGCGCGGTGTTCCCACTCGGCATGTACGCAACTTGCACCCACCAAATGTTGCACGCGATGGAATTTGAACTTCTGGAATTTTTGCCCCCACTTTTTTTGATCGTGGCGCTGGTGACCTGGAGCCTTGCATTTGTGGGCCTGCTGCTCGATCTGCTGCGGCGTTTTGACTTGCTGTGTTCGCCTAGCCCTGTTGCCGAAGAACATTCATGAATCCAGGAGCTCTCTGATGACCCACCTTCGCACCCGGGCTGTCCATGCCGGGCAGCACCCTGACCCGGGCACCGGCGCCATTGCCACGCCCATCAGCCAGACGACCGCCTTTGGCTATGGCACGCTGGAGCACGGTGCTGCTATCTTTGCAGGCGAGGCGCCGGGCTACCGTTACAGCCGCTTTGCCAACCCCACCGTGGCGGCGCTGGAGGCCAAGATGGCCGACCTTGAAGGCGCGCAGGCAGCAGTGGCTTTTTCCAGCGGCACGGCGGCCACGTCTTCGGTGCTGCTGGGGCTATTGAATCCGGGGGACGAAATCGCGTTCCTCGGACCGCTGTACGGCGGCACCGAAGGGCTTTTTCGCGCGGTGGGTGAGCGCTTTGGCATCCGGGTTGTGGACGCCACGCAGCAGGGCCTGGCTGCCAGCCTCACACCGGCTACACGCATGGTGTGGGTGGAGACGCTGACCAATCCCAGCCTGCGCCTGCATGATCTGGCTGAAGTGGCCGCCATTGCCAAAGCGCGCGGCGTGCTCACGGTGGCCGACAACACTTTCTGCACGCCGTGCCTGGTGCGGCCACTGGCGTACGGCATTGACCTGGCGATGCATTCCATGACCAAGTACCTGGGTGGGCATGGTGACGCCACGGGCGGCATCGTGGCAGGCTCGGTCGCATTGATCGCGCCGGTGCGCAAGACCGGCCTGGGCCATGTGGGGGGTAACCTGTCGCCGCAGGAAGCGTTTCTATTTCTGCGTGGCATCAAGACGCTGCCACTGCGCATGGCGGCACACTGCGAGGGCGCGGCTGCGGTGGCCCATTTCCTGGCGGGCCACCCTGCGGTGCGGGTGGTGCATTACCCGGGTCTTGCCAGTCACCCGCAGCATGCGCTGGCGCGGCGCCTGTTGCAGGGCGGCTTTGGCGGCATGGTGGCTTTCGAGCTGGTGCGCAACGAGCGCTCTGCCGCTGCGGCCGTATTGAACCGGCTCCAGCTATTCACCCAGGCGGTCTCATTGGGTGACGTGGACAGCCTGGCCTGTCATCCGGCGAGCACCACGCACAGCTTTGTCACGGCTGCGGTGCGAGCCCAAAATGGAGTTACCGAAGGGCTGATCCGGCTCAGCGTGGGCATAGAGCATCCGGACGACCTGATGGCTGACCTTGAACATGCGTTAAGACATGCTGTTTAAACGCGGATGGCGGCCGGCTAGGCCTGGCCATGGTCTGCTGATGACAAGGGCTTTAGCTTATGACTGCTCATGATCCCGGGTCTTTCGCTGCAACGAGGCCGTTATGGCGTAACACGACAGACCGCTCCGCTGTTGGCCGATTTGAGGTAAGCAATCAGGTCGGCACGATCGCTGGCCCCGGGGACGCCAGCATAGGTCATGCTGCTGCCAGGCACCATGACCAGCGGATTGGTCAGAAACTGATCGAGCGTCTTTTCATTCCACACAATGCTCGATTTCTTCATGGCCGACGAATAGTCAAAGCCAGGCACGCTGCCCGCGCGGCGGCCCAGCAAGCCGCAATGCCTGGGCCCGACGCGATCGAAAGTCAGCGCGTGGCACGCGGCACAGCGTGCATACAACTGTTGGCCGCGCGCGGCGTCTGGCGCTGCAGGGGCCGCCATGCCCGGGCTGATAGTCGTTAGCGCGAATAGCGCGACGGGAACAAGATGGCGGCGCGGCATCACGACATGAAAGCGGAGGGCACGGGGACTTCGCCAATGGCCTGGCGCAGGATGGCCCAATGCATGGCTTCGTCGCCCAAAATACTCGCGGCCGCCTTGGCCAGGTCGTGGTTGCCAAACAGCGGCACGGCTCCCAGGTAAGCGCTCACGGCGCCCTGCTCCAGCGAGGCGGCAAACTTGAGTACGTCGAGCTCCGCTTTCAACTGGTCCACGGGAAAGTTGTACTTGGCCTTGGCCACGGCAGCTTTTCCGCCCAGTTTGGCCACCGTGCCGGAAAGCAGCGCCACATGCTCTTTGTGGTGGCCCTGAAACGTCAGCGCCAGGTCCAGCACCGGCTTGCTGAGCAATTTGCTTTCGGCGCCCAGTTGATAGGCGGCAATAGCCTCCAGTTCGGCGCCGATGGCGGTGTTCAGGATCTGGATGTCGGCGGCCTTGCCGCCGCCCGCCTTGGCAGCCAGCGCATCGTTGCCGGCGAGCAGCGCAACTGCCGCCCCTGACAACACCAGGCCGCCTGAGCGGCCAAGAAACAGTCGCCGTGCGGCGGCGGGGGTGGACATTTGGAAAAACGACATGGCAATCTCCAGTAGGGAAAAACTCACTTCACATATCACGAGCGGGAAGATTCACGTTCGTGGGCAATCCTGGCCAGCACACCCTCGACAATCCTGTCGCAGCGCGGGCCGGCAAATGAAAATGCGTCACCGATGGCCATGTCGATGTCGCGTGAAAGGCCTTCGCGCAAAATGCCGCGGGCACGAAAAAACCGGGAGCGTACGGTGGCCTCGGGAATATCCAGCGCCAGGGCGGTTTCCTCCACGCTCAATTCCTCGACCCCCCGAAGCATGAAAACGCTGCGAAACGAATCGGGCAAGGAGTCAATCCGGGCCTCGATCTGCTGGCGTATCTGTGCCCGCACGGCGGTGGGCTCGGGCTGGTCATCGGGATTGGCCTGCATCTGCATCTCCGGGGTTTCGCCATCTGGGTCGATCGCCGCATTGAGCGGCAAGACCTGGGCGGGCTGGACGCCAGAGCGCCGCAGCCGCCCCAGCGCTTCATTGACCACGATGCGCACCAACCAGGTGGAAAGCCGGGCGTCAGAGCGAAAGCTGGCCAGCGCGCGCCAGGCGCGCAGATAGGCTTCCTGCAAGGCATCCTGCGTGTCGTCGTCGTTCTTGAGGATGCCGCGCGCTGTGCGAAACAACAAACGGTTGTGGCGCCGCATGATCTGCGAAAACGCCGCATCATGGCCGGCAATAGCCAGATCGACCAGCTCCGCGTCGGAGCTGACATCAAGGGGCGCGGGAAGCATTGTCTTTTGGGTATTCATGGTTGATCCTGTCCATTAGATGGTCGGCGGGCTGCCGGCGTTCCGGTTTTTTTCAGACCGCATGAAAAGCCGGGTCGCGACGTATCAAGCGGCCCCGCCCCATCAGTAACCATAAAACTCTTCACTGCCGGTGTCGAGGGTGGGCGCGTCAGGCCAACAACGTCGGTCCCCTGGCCGGGTTTGAATCTGAAGCCTGCGGGTTTCTCAAAATGAAACGCCAGCGTGCCCTGCGCGACTTCTTCGCGCCGTTGAAGGCTCGCCTCGAATGTGCTCATAGTGAGTCCTTGGTTGATCGCGCTTCCTGATTCAGCAACAGAGCCGCGTCACGCACCAGGTCTTCGACAAACTTGGGATTGTCATGAGCGCGCTCCGTCACATACTTCTCATCCACGCGCTTGAGCAGGCCGTACACATTGCAGGAGGCACTGCGTTCGGCCATGGTAATCAATTCCTTGATGGCCATTTCTCCCAGGAGTTCTGCTTCGATGCTGATGTGTGAGCGCTGATCGCCGCGGCCGGGGTCACAAAGACTTCAGGTACTGAACCAGATCGGCCATATCCGGGGCGCTCAGACCGAGCGACTGCCTGGTGTTGTAGGTTTGCACCACGTCTTGCAGCGTGGCCGCCGACCCGTCGTGAAAGTACGGCGCATGCTGCCAGACACCCTTGAGGGGAGAGGTGCGGTACTGTTTGGTCGCCGACCGGGAAGCGTAACTCGGAGACTCCGGTTCGGCCATGGAGTCGGCAACCGGGTGCAGTCTGGTGTTGGCATCCGTGAATGCGGACCCGCTGTGGCATGTCACGCACTTGCCTGCACCCTCGAATATCTGCTTTCCTCGCGCGGAAGCGACCGCGTCGAAACTGCCGGCCGGCGGCGTCGGGGCCTTCAAGGTGAGTTGATAGGCCTGCAAGGCGGGCAGCTTGGCGCTCACCAGATCCTGCGTGCCATTCTTGATGGTCAGATTCAGGCGCGGCTCGGAAACTGACCCTTGCCCGCCCATTTCAGCCACGGCAACGTACCGATTCCAGTACGCAAGGTCCTCACCATCACCGGTGAATGTGATGCGATGGATGCCGTCCAGGCCGTAGGCGGGCGGGATGACCACCGGCTTGCTCAGGCCGTCAACGTTGTGGCGAGGATCGAACTTGCCGGCACCCCAGGAATTGAGGGCCACCTTCGTCGCAGCATCCAGGGCAGGTGACAGGGCAATGATGGCGCCGGGATTGAGGTCACGGTTGGGCCAGCCATCGAGCCGCTTGCCAATGCCGGGCGCAAACGAGTTGTCAACCGTCGAATGGCACAGTGCGCAGGTGATGCCGACACGGGTCAGCGTTTCCACACCATTGACCGTCTCGACCGTGCCCTTGAGACCGACAACCGCGTTCAGCTTCAGCAACGTCACGGTGGTGGCTGGGCTCTTCAGATCGACGCTGCCGTTCTGGATGCCCTGGACCACTGCCGCGGGCAAGGCCTCGGCGTCAACCTTGAGTCCGACTGAAAGCGCGGTCACCGGATCGACTGCCGTGCGGATAACCTCATGAATGCGCAGCGTGTCTGTCCACTGCGCTTCGTCGCCAAAGGCATCGAAACGAAAGATCTGCTGGCCCTGTGCCACCAGGGCGGCTTGCTCGGTGGCCAAGTCTTCGGATGAACCACCGCACGCGGCGAGCAGCGCGACAGCGCCCGCGACCGCGGTACAGATTGGAACTGCTCGTGAACCCGTAGCCCCGCGCTTGTACTGTGCCGAATGGCGGCGGGTGTCGGGCCGTGGCATGGCGGAAGTGTCTGCTTTCATCATTCATTCCTTTACGCTTGTTTTGAAATATTCAGTGTGGCTCCTGTGTGTTAGATGATCAGGCGGTCCGCGGCGTTCCGGATCTTTCAGCCGAACGCTGAAGCCGCAGACGTCATTTCCAGACGGCACAACACCCACGTTCACCGTGCGGCGGCTTGGTGATGGCCTCCAGCATTGCACCAATGGCTGTGTTGGGAATCTGCACGTCGGCGACTTTGACGTCGACAAGCCTGTCACGACTTCTGAAATAACCAGGTTGGATTGAACAAGCCGATGAGGCAACCATGTGCGGGCTGTTTGGCCGCTTAGGCGCGCTCTCTATTCGTGGTCAAAAGCCCTTACGTCGGGTACAACGAAACGGCCACGCAAGGATAGCAACTCAGTCCGGTGCAAACGTGCGAGCTTATTGATCACTTTTTCACCGTCTTTCAGAAGATGAATTTCAATCCGTCGCCGGTCGTCAGAGGAACGACGGCGTTCGACCAAGCCCAGCTTCTCGCAGCGTGAAATCAGTGCGACTACGCCATGCTGTTGCGCCTGCAAGCGTTCCGCCAGCTCCCCGACGGTTGCCCAATCACGATCAGGATAACCTTTGACATGCAGCAACAGCAGATACTGCAAAGGCGTCAGGCCATGCTGGCGCGTAACCTCTTCGCTAAAGCGTTCAAACTTCCGAATCTGGTAACGAAAATCGGACAGTATTTCAAAATCATGTTTATTGAGGGGTAGCGCTTTGAGCTTCGGTACGGCCATATCCATCCTAAATCGGTGTGAGCTGGCATTTTCTCATCCCCTCCCAATCGAGGCGTCGCAGCAGGCCTGTTGCGCACCGTGCTTCACGGTGCCAGGTCGTCAGTGGCTCAGGACGATTTGCATCAGTATCAGCTACATGAACAGTCCAGCGCCTGCAATCACTGTTGCCATTTGCAGCGCCTTGATATCTTCGCGCATGGAGAACAATGCATACACGCCGCGATAGATCAGTCCAACTGAACATAGCAGGCCGAGCCCCCCAACGACAACTCCGACAGACAGATTCGGTACGAACAGCGTCAGCGAAGAGAGCCACATGGGAACTGGTGCAATCGCTGCCAGGGTAAAACATGCGTGGTAGTCGGCTGCCGTCCAGGTTGGAATTCTTCAACAAGATGCCGAATTGAAGGCCGGCGGCATTCGCTATCTGGATGTGCGCACCAGTGGTGGCGTAGCCGGCCTTGATCGCGGCTGTTGCCTGATCATCGGCGGCGAGGCCGACACCGCTGCGCACTTGCGGCCCGTCTCTTCCGCCCTCGCTGGCTCAAGGTGGGCAACGCAGGACAAAAGCTCTGAATGTCAGCGACCCAAAGACTAAAGACTTGTTCAGGTCAGCTTGGCTTGGCGTCGTGCGCGTGCAGCATGGTGTCGATGGCCAGCGCCGAGTGCGCGTAGGCCGCACCAGCGCGCATCTCGGCCGCAACCCAGATGGCCTCCATGAGCTCCTGCTCGGTGGCGCCCGCCTTCAGTGCCGTTTGCGTATGGCCGCGAATGCAATACGGACATTGGGTCACGTGTGCCACGGCCACCGCGATCAGCTGCTTGGTCTTGCTGGGCAAGGCGCCGTCGGCAAAGACGCTGGCGCTGAAGGCCTTGAAGGCGTCCAGCGGGTTGGGCGCGAGTTCACGGCGTTTGCGCGCGACTTCGGCACCTGCATGGGGGTAAATGGAACTGTCCATAACATCTCCTTTGGGATTGATGGGTGTGGTTCGGCTTGCGTCACCGGTTGGCGTCGATAGCCTCGGGTGCAAGAAGAAATTCCCGCAGGGCGACCGCGTTGTTGTGTGTTTCGTCATGCGCGCCATACACGAGCGTGACGGGGCCCTTGCGCGCCAGTGTGCGCAAGGTATCGAGCAACTCCGCGTGTGGGCGCAATTCGGCCGCATAGCGCTGGCGAAACTCCTGCCAGCGCGCGGGGTCATGACCGAACCATTGGCGCAACGCGGTGCTGGGCGCCAGCTCCTTGGCCCATTGATCCACGGCCAGACTCTCCTTCTTGATGCCTCGCGGCCACAGGCGGTCAATCAATACACGCGCACCGTCGTCGTGGGATGGAGGATCGTAGGCGCGCTTGATCCGGATATGGCTGGCTGGAATTTTCGTGCTCATGAAGATGCCCTTGCAGCAGTCTGGCTCTGGCGCTCGCCGGCGGGCAGGTGCGGCCAGCGCAACGCGCTCGACCGGGGCTCCTCGCAAACTGCAAGGTGTGTCGAGATGATCCTGCTCGGAAATTTCAAGGTTTAGCTCCCGATGAACGTGACAGAAGCCAGACGATGGCACGTTCGCCATATTTGAATCTGCAATTGCCAGACAGCCAAGCATACGCGTCGTGCGCGACACGATTGCCTAGTAGGGGCATTTAACATGCATCTTATGATGGACGCTTGTCAGACTGGGAGCAACAGCCAGCACACTGAAACCGCATGATGGAACCGAACAAGCCCAAGATTATCTTTGCGCGCTCCGTCCTCAAGGCTACCCGTTCCAAGCTTGGGGGAGCGAGGGAAATGGCTGAACCCGAGGCCGCCTATCCCAACCTTGACGCATTGCTGACGGCGGTGCGCAATTGCCGTGCGTGTGAGTCGCATCTGCCGCTTGGTCCTCGTCCGGTGCTGCGAGCGGGTGAGGCGGCGCGTATCCTCATCGTGGGGCAGGCGCCCGGTGTGCGCGTGCACACGACCGGTATCCCATGGGACGACCCGAGCGGGGAGCGTCTGCGCGCATGGATGGGTGTGGACAAAGCGCTCTTCTATGACGAATCGCGCATCGCCATCATTCCCATGGGTTATTGTTATCCGGGGCGCGCAAGGGGTGGTGATTTACCGCCGCGTCGTGAATGTGCGGCGCTTTGGCTTGACCAGTTGCTGTCCCGGATGCCGCGGATTGAATTGACTCTGCTGGTCGGTCAGTATGCGCAGCACCATTTTCTGGGTAGCCGCCGCAAACCGTCACTGACCGAAACAACGATGGCCTGGCGGGAGTACGCGCCGCGATTCATCCCGCTGCCGCACCCTTCGCCGCGCAACCAACCCTGGTTCAAGCAGCACGCCTGGTTTGAGGAGGACGTGGTACCCGCGTTGCAGGCACGCATCAACGCCATGATCGCCCGCTGACGGCCGGGGCGCGTTGCCGTTGTGCGGACTTTGCGTTGAGCGCTTCGTCGGTCCAGCCAGAGACCTCGACTTGATCAGGCTTGGTTATTCTGAATACCCACGTTGAAGTCGCGGTTGCTGGTGAACAAATAAAGATGCATCTTATATCTATTTTATTATGAAGATGTGCATCACCGGTCTGCCGGCGCTTTAACTGCAAGGAATTTGATATGCCATCCGCCGACTTGTGTACCGAAGAGGAAATTATTCAATTGGTGAACCGGTTCTACGCAGGCGTTCGCAAGCACGAGGTGCCGGGTCCAATAGTCAACCCGCATGTGAAAGACCGGGATACACATCTGTCCACCATGGGGGACTTTTGGTCATCCCCATTGCGTGGCAGCGCCCGATTTCGCGGCGCGCCCATGCCCATGCCCGAGCACACTGCACTGCCGAGCCGGAATGCGGACAAGCTGGCGGGAGTCGCGTGATGGACAGCGCCATTCTGAGTCTGCTGGGCGCTTTTTTGCTGTCGATCATCGGCCTGTTCGTGTTCATCTGGTCTTCGCGCAAAGGCCTGCTGGTGGAGAACCCGAAGGCCGCTTCGGTAATCTTCGCGCGTGGCGAGATCGGGCGGGTTGACGATCCGGCCCTTGCGGACGCAGCACAGGATTCCATGCAGGCAGCGGCGCTGGAGCCAGGCCACCCGTTGCACGTTGCTGACGCGACCGAACTGCAGGACCGCATCGCGTCCGACCAGTCGAGTGCTTTTCCGGTCTTCATGTTTATCGCCTTCGCCTGCTTCTGGCTGCTGCTCGGCTCGCTGGCGGGCTTGACCTCCTCGATCAAGCTGCACCAGCCCGACTGGCTGACCGACCAGGCCTGGCTGACCTTTGGCCGCATTCGCACGGTGCACCTGACCGCCGTGTTGTACGGTTGGATCAGCAATGCGGCGCTGGGCATGATGCTGTGGCTGCTGCCGCGCCTGCTGCGTACGCATTTGCACGGGGCGATCTGGGCCATGCTCGGCGGTGCCCTCATCAACATGGGCATCGCCGCTGCCATCGGTGCCATTTCGTCCGGCTGGACCGACGGCATGGAATACCTGGAAATTCCGTGGCAAATCGCCATCCTCATCTTCGCCGGTTTTGTGCTGGTGATCTTGTCGGTGTTGTATACGCTGGTAAACCGCAAGGTCGAACATCTATACGTCAGCGTCTGGTACATGGTGGCGGCGTTGTTATGGATTTCCCTGCTGTTTCTGGTCGCCAAACTGCCTGGTGTGCATACCGGCGTGCAACAGGCCACCACCAACTGGTGGTACGGGCACAACGTGCTGGGCCTGTGGTTCACACCCGTCAGCGTAGGTGCCATTTATTACTTCTTGCCGAAGATCATCGGCCGGCCGGTTCGCTCCTACAACCTGTCAATACTGGGTTTCTGGACGTTGGCGTTCTTTTACGGTCAGGTCGGCGGGCATCATTTGATTGGCGGACCGGTGCCGGGCTGGCTGACGACGTTGTCAATTGTGCAAAGCGTGATGATGGTCATTCCGGTCGTCGCCTTCAGTATCAACATGGGCGGCACCCTCAAGGGGCGAATGCATCTGGCCCGCTACTCGCCGACGCTGCGCTTCATGATGTTTGGCGGACTCATGTACTTTGCCTCGTCGCTGCAGGGTTCGCTTGAAGCGCTGCGAAGCGTCAACCAGGTGGCCCACTTCACGCACTTCACGGTGGCGCACGCCCACCTGGGCGCTTACGCTTTCGTCACCATGGTCCTGTTCGGCGCCATCTATTTCATGATGCCGCGCGTCCTGAACTGGGAGTGGCCGTACCCGAAATTGATTACGCTGCACTTCTGGCTGTCAGCGATCGGCATTGCCATCTACTTTATCGGCCTGACGATTGGCGGCTGGCTGCAGGGCGTGGCCATGCTGGACGCGGCCCGGCCGTTCATGGACTCGGTCACGCTGACCCTGCCTTACCTGAAATGGCGCACGGCGGGCGGCAGCCTGATGGTGCTGGGACACATTGTCTTTGTCGGCCATTTCCTGGCAATGGCGCTGCGCTTTGGTCCGACGCGCACCGGCGCCGCCCTATTCTGGCAAAACAACAAACGGGAGCTTGCGCATGGACAATGAAGTCAAGCTGGTTTCGGGCGCCATGGTGGCCTTGGCGGTTGCCACCGCCGCACTGGTGGTCATGCCCTACATGGAAGTGCGCGACATTCAGCCGCCGCCCGGCCTCAAGCCCTATACCAGCGCCGAACTGCGCGGGCGCGGGGTTTACATTGCCAACGGCTGCGTCTATTGCCACAGCCAGCAGCCGCGCGACCGCAACTTCGGCCCCGATTTCGAGCGCGGCTGGGGGCGCGCTTCGGTGCCGGGCGACTACATCTACGACAAGCCGCACCTGCTGGGCAGCATGCGCACCGGACCGGATTTGTTCAACATCGCTTCGCGCCAGCCCAGCAAGGACTGGCACCTGGGTCACCTTTACCAGCCGCGCGCCTATGTGCCGGGTTCGATCATGCCGTCCTACCCTTTCCTGTTTACCGTCAAGGACGCGAAGGAGGCCGAGAAAGAAGGTGAACAGCCTGTGTCATTGCCGCCCGCTTATGGCCCGAACGTCGGCCAGGTGGTGGTGCCGACGCCCGAGGCGCTGGACCTGGTCAAGTACCTTCTGGCCTTGAACCATACCTATCCGGTGTTGCCGCCCGCCCCCAAACCCTAAGCCGAACACGAGGTCCATCGATGCCAAAAGAATCAGAATCGGGCCGCCGTGCTCAAGCGCGCGAACAGGAGGATCCGTCCGAGCGGAATCGGCCGATTCCGCTGACGGTGGCACTCATCACGCTGGTCGTGGTGATTTTCGGTGTTACCTACATCCTGCTTTCGGAACCCTTCGGCCGGGCCGATCTTGGCGACCGGCGCACCGTGGCTGATCTGAGAGCGCCTGCAGCCGGGGCGGCGGGCGCAGCGGTCGATGGCAAACAGGTATTTACCGCCAACTGCGTCCCCTGTCACCAGGCGACCGGCAAAGGTTTGCCTGGCGTGTTTCCGCCCCTGGACGGCTCGGAGTGGGTGGGCGGTGATGAGCGTACCGTTGTCAATATCCTGCTGCACGGTGTGAGTGGGGAGCTGACGGTGATGGGCAACACTTACAAGGGCGCGATGCCTTCATTCCAGCAACTCAGTGACGCAGAGTTGGCGGCAGTCGCCAGCTATGTCCGCTCCGGATGGTCAAACAAGGCCGGCGCCATCAAGGCCGAGCTGTTTGCCAGCGAACGCAAGAGCAGTACCCGCACGGCGCCGTTTAACGGCGAAGCCGAGCTGAAGGCCTTGATGGACAAGGTGCCGTGATCTACTCTGGAGGCGGTATGCGGCCGATCCGCAAGCGTCCTGCCCGATGCTCAAGACTGCGTTGCTGAGCGCCAGCCTGGCCGTGGCCGGCTATGCCTGCTCAGCTTGGCTGACCCACGACTTTCAGGTCTGGACGGCCGAAGGTGCGCGGCGCCTGGAAGTGGCCCTGCAGCCCATTGCTGCGCCTTCCGTGCAAATTGACGGCCCCGGTGTGACCGCACAGGCTTTGTCGCAACTCTTGTCCGACGGCCAATCCGTCACCCTGGTTGATTTCGTTTACACCCGCTGCCAGACCGTGTGTCTGGCGCTGGGCAGCGTTTATCAGCAAATGCAGACCACGCTGCAAGCGGCCAGAAAAACCGACGCCGCTGCGCGCCAGGTAAGACTGCTGTCGATCAGCTTCGACGGGCAGCACGACAACCCACGGATTCTGGAGGCTTACGCCGCGCGTCTGGGCGCCGATCAGCTGCTGTGGCGTTTTGTTCGCGTGCCGGATCCGAAAGAAACACAGCGCCTGCTGGCGGATTTTCAGGTCATCGTCGTCCCTGACGGTCGAGGCGCTTTCGAGCACAACGCGGCGCTGCTGGTGGTCAACCAGCACGGACAACTGGTGCGCATCTTTGATTATGCGGAGCAGCAACTGGCCCTCGACTACGCCCGCGACCTGGCGAACGCCGCTTCACCACGATGAAACTGGCGCAGTTTTGGCTCAAGTGGCATTTGGCCATTGCAGGCTTGGCGCTGTGCCTGCTGGCCCTGCCCGGCGCACGACTGTTTCTTGAAGCCAACATGACCCGCCACATGCTGGTTCAGTTTCCCCTGCTTGCCCTCATCGGTTTTTGGTTCGCAGGGGCGTTGCCGCGCAACTGGATGCGGCGCCTGAATTCATGGAACGGCTACGGCATCAGCGGTTTGTTCGCCAGCGCCCTGTTGCTCGCACTATTGATGATCCCCCGCGTCCTGGACCTGGCCTTGGTTGACGGCCGTATTGAACTGGTCAAATGGCTGGCCCTGCTTGTGTGCGGCGCAGCCGTGCGCCTGTCATGGCAGCCTGCTGGCTTGCTGGTGCAAGGCTTCTTTCTGGGCAACGTGCTGCCCATGATGGTCGTTGTGGGTTATCTGTTTGAAAGTTCGCCGGTGCGCCTGTGTAACGCCTACCTCCTCGACGATCAGGAAAGGCTGGGGCAAAGCCTGCTCTGGATCGCGGCCGTCACCGGGTTGGCGTGGTTGGCCATCCTGGTGCGTGCGATGATGCGCCGAGAGGCGGCGACCGCGCTACCAACACCCTCTGAAGAAGGCCCGAGCACGACATATGGTTGACATGGATGCGTTGGCATGGGGCCGCTAAACGTTATGCCTTTGGCATCGGCAATGTCAGCGTAAACACCGCGCCTCCTTGCGGCAGGTTGGCGGCGCTGAGCTGCCCGCCGTGTTGCTCAACCAGGCCGTAGCTGATCGACAGACCCAGACCGGTGCCTTTGCCCACGCTCTTGGTGGTAAAAAACGGATCAAAGACGCGCGACAAATGTTCAGGTGCAATGCCTGGGCCGTTGTCGGCAAAGCGCAGACGCACTTGCCCGCCATCTTGCTGCAGGCTGATGCGCAATTGCGGCGCAGTGGCGTCGTCTGTGCTGGCGGCGTCCGAAGCGTTCTGGATCAGGTTCATCACCACCTGCAGCAACTGCCCGGCGTTGCCGGTGACAAAACAATCGGGGCCACGCGTCCAGACCATCTCGAACCGGGGCGACGTGCCTTTTTTGACCCACAGCATGGCGCGCTCCACCACCGCGTTGAGTTCCACCTGCGTCACGTCCTCGTGCGCCGCGGTGGCAAAGCGCTTGAGGCCGTTGACGATGTCGGTGGTGCGCTGGGCGCCCTCTAACGTGCCCGCCATCAGCGAAGGCAGGTCGCCCACCAAGTGGTCGATACGCAGCTCAGCGCGCAGCGCCTGCACCGGCGCGGGCAGGTCAAGCTGGTGCAGCGCCTGCAGGTAGCGGCTCAGGCGTGCGCCGTAGCGTTGCAGCACATGCACATTGCCCAGCACAAAACTGATCGGGTTGTTGAGCTCGTGCGCCACGCCAGCCACCAGCCGCCCCAGCGAGGCCATCTTTTCCGAATGCAGCAGTTGCGCCTGCGCATTTTTCAAGGCCTCGTGCGCCTGGCGCAACTGCTGGTAGGCGCGTTTGAGCTCGCCCAGGGGGCGTCCCACCAGCACCCGGCCGACCTGGCGACCGGCGCTGTTGTGCCGGGGGGTGCAATTGAAGTCCACCGCGACCACTTCACCACTGGCGCTGCGCAGATTGATCTCCACCACCGCAGCGTCATGCGAGGCCGATTGGTACATCGCCAACTGCCAGCGCTGCACACTTTGTTCGTCGGCCAGCAAGCCGAGCACCGGCGTGCCGCGCAGCGCCTGCTCGCTCAGACCCACCAGTTCGCACAAAGCCGCGTTGGTTTCTTCGATCATGCCGTTCTGATTGCAGGCGATCAGCACATCGCTCATGGCCGACAGCAGGCTGAAGATGAATTGCTGCGACTGTTCAAGCTGCGCGTTCTTTTCCTCCAGCTCGATCTCATCGGTCACCAGCTTGGAATAGACCTCGTCCATCTTGTGAATGACGTCCAGCCAGGTCGCCTCGTCCATGCCTTCGAGGGCTCCGACGGGCAAATGGTGCAGCGGTGACGGTTGTGGCACAGGCATGGGTTTCAATGCACCGTGCAGACCATGCACGGATCAAACGAACGCACGATGTGCTGCACCGCCACACTCTGGCCACCGGCGCCCTCAATGGCGTTGTCAAGCCGTGCGCCCACCAGCGCGGCTTCCAGCGCGCCGGGCGTGCCCGCCGCATCGCGCGGCGAAAAGTTCCAACTGGTGGGTGCCACGATCTGGTAATGCGCAATACGACCGTTCTCGATGCGCAGCCAGTGCCCGAGCGCACCGCGTGCCGCCTCGGTCAGCCCGATGCCTTGCGCCTGCTCGGGCTGCGCCTGCACCGCATGAAACGGCGCGTGTGGCTGCAGCGCCAGCAGCCACTGCTCCATCAGCGGCAGGATGCGGGCCATCTCCAGCAAGCGCGCCAGCACCCGGGTATAAACCGTGCCGCCATGCGCCAACACGGCGGCGCGGATCAGGGGCTGGCCGTCCACCAGTTGCCGCGCAATGGCGCCGGTCTCAACCACCTGGCTCCCTAAGCGCGGCGCCTTGTTCCAGCTGTAGGCGCCCGGCTTGTCCGGCTCGGGTTGGGTCAGGCCGGCCATCGGGTGCAGGGCTTGCGCGCTGGTGCTTTCAGCGTACCAGGCGTGGCGCGCGTCTTCGCTGATCTGCGTCGGGTCGAGCGGCAGGCCTTGCTGCAGGGCGGCGTCCCAAACCCCGCGCGCCAAGGCGTGACCACCTTCAAACCGGGCGTAGGCGCCGTAGCTGAGGTAGCGGCCCGGTCCCGGCCCCAAATTCGTCAACTGGGTCGCCTCGGCCAGGTCAAGAAACAGCGCCATGTCGCTGCCCGCAGCACGCGCGCGCCAGCGCTGCAAGGCGGCCAGGCTGTCAAGCGTTGCCACTTCTTCCAGCGCTGTGCCAAACAGCGTTTGCTCCAGAAAGGCGCGCATCTCGCGCACCCGCGCCAGCAGGCGAATGCGCTCGGTGGTCTCGATCGCGCGTGACGTGCCCCCCGGCAGCACGGCGCCGGTGTGCGGCCATTTGCCGCCCAGCGTGCCGATCAGCTCAAACCAGCGCGCGCGCGCCGCCAGTGCTGCGCGGCTGCGCAGGCCGCCGTTGGAGGTGCTGCCAGCCAGTGCTGCAAAGCGCCGCTCGGCTTCCCGAAACCAGGGCCGGGCGGCATACACCGCGCGCGTGAAGTCGGGCATGAAAAACAGATAAAAATGCGTCAGATGGTCGGCAAAGTTCTCGCACGCGAGCATCAGGTTGATGGCATGCATGCCGTTGGGCGGCACCACCACGCCTGACGCATCGGCCAGCGCCTTGGCTGCCGCCACCGACTGAGAGACCGAGCAAATGCCGCAAATACGCGGCGCGATGCTCAAAGCATCCATCGGGTCACGGCCATTCAGGATAAGCTCGAAACCGCGGAACATCGGGGCGTTGACGCGGGCCTCAGTGACCCGGCCATCGGTGACTTCCAGCTGGACTTCGAGGTCACCCTCGACGCGGTTAAAAGGGCCAAGAATCAGGCGGCTCATGGGCAGGTCTGCGCTTAGCGCAGCCGCGTCTTGCGAGCCACTGGCGGCAGCACCACGTGGTCGCTGTGCGAATTGACCTTGACGCGCCGGGGCGTGGCGCTCTTGGACAAGGAAGCCAGCGCCACAAACCAGGCCTTGGGCATGTCCACGGGCAGGCCGATCGGGATGCCCGCCAGCTTCGGGGTGATGTGAAACGGATGACCGGGGCTTTGAAAACCCGGCGCGGTGCAGTTGATGCAGGCAAAGCCGCCGCGCAGGCAGGAACCATCACCGTTCCAGAGCCGGGTGTTGCAGTCGGCGTGCGCCTGCGTGCCCTTGCAACCCATGTTTTCCATCAGGCAACCCAGGTCGGTGGGCTTGGCCGCACTGGCCTTGTATTCGTAATACTCGTTGCGGGTGCAGGCGTGGTGCACCAGTTGGTCGGCATAAAAACGCGGCCGCCCCAAGGGGTCAAGGTCCTCTTCGGTCAGTTGATGGGCGGCCAGCATCATCAGCGTGTCGAGTACCCAGCCGGGGTGGGTCGGGCAACCCGCGATGTTGATCACCGGCAGCCCAGCTCCAGCCCGAAAGTCGGTACCCAGCAGGCCGCCTGGCTGATCATCTTCATACTGCAACCCGCAGGCATCGGTCGGGTTGCGGCCCGCGGTCGTGATGCCGCCCCAGGCCGCGCAACTGCCGACCGCCACCACATGCGCGGCCACGCCGGCGAGCCGGCGCACCCAATCGGTCATCGCGACGCCGGTGCCAGCCAGCCTGTGGAAACGCCCCGTACCCTGCGGGCCGCGTAGCAGCGCCCCTTCAATACACAGTGCGTCCAGTTGCAACTGGCCTGCCAGGCAGCGTTCCAGCAGCTGGATCAAGTCCTGCTCGCCCGCCAGCGACAGCGCGGGATGCCACAGCAGCCTGATGCCGTTGCTGCGCAAGAGGGCCGGGAAGTCGGTCGTATCGGCGCACAGCAGCGACATACTGCAGCCCCCGCAACCGCCGGATTGCAACCACAACACGTTCAGTGCCATGTGATCTCCAGTTTCAAGCATCGTTAGTCCCCCGCTGCCAAGAGTCTATACCGGGCCGGCCGGCCGTGAAACTTTCGATAACTCACCATGTCGTCTAAAAGAATCCACTGATGCTTGAATAAGCAATCCAAGGTATTCTTCGCCATGGCAATCCGAATTCCGACGATTGATGCTGCACGTTGTTCAGGATGTGGAAGGTGTATTGCCGCCTGTCATCTCCGGCTGTTTGCCTTCGAAACACACGAGTGGAAAAAAACTTCCGTGCTGCACGACAGCGAGCGCTGTAGCGGTTGCGGAAAATGCGCTGCGAATTGCGCTATCGACGCGATTACCATGGGTCAGAAGCCCGTCAGCGCAAACCCGCTACCCGTTGAGCCCGCAAGCCCCCCTGCTGGGCGGTTCATACCTGTTTGATCGTGCAGAGCACACAAGGGTCAAAGGCCGCCGCCAGTGTGCTGGCGCCTAGCGTATCGCCGGCTGGCAAGGCCGCCACGGCGCGCGCCAGTGCCCCGTCGGGATGGAAATTCCACTCCGTGGGCGCCACCACCTGGTAGTCCTGCACCGCGCCTTGGGCATCGAGTTGCACCCAGTGCAGCAGCAGGCCGCGCGCCATTTCGCACCAGGCCAGGGCCTGGCCAGGGCCCAGCTTCATGGCCCCGGTGGCCAACAGCGCGACCCGGCCCAGACTTTGGGTTGGCGCAGAAGCAGCCGCAATTTCGATCAGTTCCAGCCAGCGCGTGCTCAAGCGCGTCCAGGCGCTGTGCGGCGTAGCCGTTTGAGTTTGCCGGTGGCGCAGGCGCGTCCAGGGACCATTCTCAAAGCACTGGCCCAGCCACGTTGGCTGTTGCGCAAAGTCGGGCTGATCGACCAGGGTTTGCGCCAACTGGCGCAACTGGGCACGCTGCAGCGCCGCATCCTCATCGAGCACATTCAGGCCGCGCATCTCTGGCCGCAAGGCGTGCGCCATCGGCTGCCAACTGGCCAGGCAATGGGCCGGCGGCAGGCGAGCGGCCTGCGCGTGGCACCAGTGCGCCAATGCGTCGGGGTCCCGGTGGGCGCTCAGCCAGCTTGATGCCGATTGCTGGAAGACGCGTTGCTCCAGCCACAGGCGCAAAGCGTCCAGCGCCGCGCCCGCCGCCGCCGCATCCAGCCGCGTGGCGGTGGCCAGCGGCAAGGGACAGTCCCGCAGCCATTCCAGCGCCGGGCGGTCGGCCGACAAGCTGGGCAGTCGCTGCGGCCAGTCGAGTGCGATGCTGCGCAAGTGATCCCGCGCGGTCTCGACCCACAGCAACAGCGGTGGCGGACTGGGCGGCGCGGCCCCTGCCTCGCCCTGTGCGACCGCCAAGGCCAGCTCGGCGGTGCCGCGATGAGCATGGGCGCACAGCGTGAACACACTGCTCAACGTGCGGCCGACCTGCTCGCCGCGCTGGCCGCGCAGCAAACGCCCGAGTCGCCCGGCGCCCAGCACCGGGCGCTGGCCGACGATGCTGCGCGGCGTGCCCGGGCACAGTTGGTACTGCCCGTTGAGCGTATCCCAAGGGGCCGCAGTCGCGGTTGCGGGTGCAGGCGCTGTCACTGTCGTCTTCCTTTCTGTCGCTTGGGCGAACTCGGTCCAGGCCGTGCGGCATGGATTGAGGCAGTTTAGCTGGCGCCAAGGCCAGGTGCAGGCCAGCGCGCTGAACGCAGAGTCGCTACTTACAATGGCCCGCTCAACGCTTCATTTTCTACTTCCACAACGTCATGGCGCCCTTTACTCCCCGTCTTTCGCCGTGTCTTCCTGGCGCCGCGCGGTCACGGCGCACCGGATGAATCCAGCCGCCAGCTCGCCTTTTGGCGAACGTCGCTACCACGCCTGGAACGACCATGTGAAGGCGCGTCATGGCGGGCGGGTGCAGAAAGTCTCGGTATTGGCGGGCTTCACCTGCCCGAACCGCGACGGCCTGGTCGGCACCGGGGGTTGCACGTTTTGCAACAACGCCAGCTTTACGCCGGGCTACCTGCACCGGCGCCAGGGCATCACCGAACAGATCGACGCCGGGCTGGAATTCTTGCATCGGCGCTACCCCGGCACGCAGCGCTACATCGCCTATTTTCAGAGCTACAGCAACACCTACGGCGAATCCGAGCGGCTGCGCGCCTGCTACGCCGAGGCGCTGGCCCATCCGCAGATCAGCGGGCTGGCCATCGGCACCCGCCCCGACTGCCTGCCCGACGGGGTGCTGGACTACCTTGCCGAGCTGTCGGGCCACGCCATCATCGAACTTGAAATCGGTGTCGAGTCCTGCAACGACGCGGCGCTGGCGCGGGTCAATCGCGGCCACGATTTTGCCGCCAGCGTCGACGCCATCGAGCGGGCGGCGGCGCGCGGACTGGAAGTCACCGCCCATGTCATGCTCGGGCTGCCGGGCGAATCCCACGCCAGCATGCTGGACGGCGCGCGCCAGCTCTCGGCGCTGCCGATCCATGCGCTGAAACTGCATCAGCTGCAACTAGTGCGCGGCACCGCGCTGGCGCGCGAATGGCAGCGCAATCCCGAGGCCGTGCCGCTGCTCGATGAGCAGGCCTGCATCAGTCTGCTGGTCGATTTCATCGAGCGCCTGTCGCCTCGGGTCCTGCTGCAGCGCGTCGGCAGCGAAGTGCCACCGTCACTCAAACTCGCGCCGGACTGGAACCTGCGCCTGTCCGAACTCGCGCCGCGCCTGACGGCCGAGCTGGCGCGGCGCTCAAGCTGGCAGGGTTGCCGCTATGTAGCGACGGCGCCCGGTCAAGTTTGAGATTGCTATGTTATTAGTAGCGCATAAAGCCGCAGCTACTGGGCTGGCGGCCTGAAAGGCTCTAGACATCGGCACGCGGGGCCACACGCCGGGCCGCAGCCGGCGGTCATGCGCTCAGCAAAGCCCCGTGTTCATGCAACAGCGCCCGGAGAATCGAGCGATGGCAATGAGACTCGTCCTGGCAATAGCAGCCCATGGAGAAATCGGCGCCATGCGACAGCTTGGCCAGCAGTTCAATCGTGCGCGTCGCATCGGGCTGCTTCATTTCCGCGCGGTAGCGCTTCGCAAACGCGTTCCACTTGGCGTCGTCATCGGCTGCTTGTCCGAGCTTCATGGTCTCGATGCTGGGCGCGAGGTTGGGGTACCAGATGTCGTACCAGTTCTGCCGTGCAAACTCGGTTTTGGGTACGCCTCGCGGCGGACGCCGCACGGTTCCTATCCTGATGCCTTCAGCCGGCGCTCGCTCGCTCCCCAATCGGACAATTCGTATTCCCATGGCCACTCCTTGCTTGATCAACCTGCAGGACCGGGCGCCAGCACCTGCTTGACGCCGGACAAATGTTGCGCGAGTTGCGGCTCCAGTCGCGCCGCAAGCGCCTGCTGCGCGCTGCGCCACAAGGGCATCGCGTCGTTCAATCGCATCAATCCCGCCTCCGTGAGCCACATGGCGCGGCGTCTGCGGTCTTGGTTGACGGTCGCCACCTCGACCAGCCCGGCGCGTGACAGCGCATCGATATTGCGCGACATGGTCGACTGATTGAGTCCGCCGCGGGCCGCCAATCCGCCCACGGTGTCGTCGGGCGACGATGCAATCAGGCACATCAGTCCGAACTGGGTGCTGGTGAGGCCCGAGGCCTTCAGGCCTTGGTCCAGGGCCGCCGTCAGCAGCCTCGCTGCGAGTCGGGCATTCCAGGCCAAATCCTCATTCAGGGCGCTGGCCGCGTCGCCCCGCAATGAACGATTGGGTTGCGTTGGAAGAGTCATGTGTTTATTATATGCAGCTGCATTCAATGCAGCTACATTTAAAACGAAAGGCGCATCGATGACAAAGTATCACTATGGTCTGGCCGACTCCCAGGAAGCCGCGACCTTGAGCGGGAAGGCCTTGCTGCAGGCCATCATCGAGGGCCGGCTACCGCAGGCACCGATTTCACAAACGATGTCCTTCTGGCTCGTCGAAGTCGGCGACGGTTTTGCGGCCTTTGAGGGCGAGCCCGGCAAGCAACTGCTCAATCCCATGGGCACGGTGCACGGCGGCTGGGCGCTGACCTTGATCGACAGCGCTGCGGGCTGCGCGGGACTGAGCTTGCTGCCTGCGGGCGTCGGCTATACGACCGTGGAAACCAAAGGCAACTTCTCGCGTCCCATTGCCCCTGACGCGGGGCGCGTGCGCGCACACGCCCAAGTGGTCGCGCAGGGGCGGCAGATTATTTCAGTCGAAGCGAAAGTCCTGTCGCAAGACGGACGCGTGCTCGCGCATGGCAGCTCGACGCTCATGGTGCTGGCCGGTCGCCCAGCAAGCTCCTAAAAAGATAGCTTACTATGCAGATTTGGTAAGGGCTGGCGACCGAAAATCCATGTAAACCCGGCTAACGCCCGCCAATCGACACCTTGCCAAACACCGTCTGCGCCTCGCGCGGCAGGCAGCGCCAGTAGACCGGGTTGGCCACCACTTGACCGCCCAGGGCGGCAGCGGCGTGCCAGCCCCAACGCGGCTCATACAAAAAGGCCCGCGCCAGTGCGATCAGGTCGGCGTCACCGGCCTGCAAAATCGCCTCGGCCTGTTGCGCCTCGGTGATCAAACCAACGGCGGTGGTGACCAGGCCGCTGGCGGCACGAACGGCCCGCGCCATGGCCACCTGATAGCCCGCCCCCAAAGCGATCTTTTGCTGGGGCGACACACCGCCGGAAGAGACGTGGATGAAGTCACAGCCGAGCGTCTTCAGCCGTTTCGCGAACTCCGCACTCTGTGCCACGTCCCAGCCGCCCTCGACCCAGTCCGAGGCCGAGACGCGCAGGCCCAGCACGCCGTCAAAGGCGGCGCGCACGGCGGCAAATACTTCCAGCGGAAAGCGGATGCGGTTCTCGAAACTGCCGCCATAGGCATCGCTGCGCTGGTTCGCCAGCGGCGACAAGAACTCATGCAGCAAATAACCGTGGGCGCCGTGAATCTCCACGGCCTCCAGCCCGATGCGCGCGGCACGCTGGGCAGCGGCCACAAACGCGTCACGGATCTGCGCCATCTGCGCCAGCGTCAGTTCGGTGGGCGGGGGTTCGTTGGGAAGTTGCGGCAAGGCCGAAGGGCCAAACGTCTCCCAGCCGCCCTGCGCGGCGGGCAGCAGTTGGCCACCTTGCCACGGCACCGCGCTGGACGCCTTGCGCCCGGCGTGCGCCAGTTGAATACACACGGGCAAGGGCGGCGCGAGCTGGCGCGCCCGCTGCAACTTGTCGGCCAGCGCGGCTTCAGTGCGCGCATCCCACAGTCCCAGGCAGCTGGGGGTGATGCGGCCTTCGGGCAGCACGGCCGTGGCCTCGATGGTGAACATCGCCGCGCCACTGTTGAGCAGGTTGCCCCAGTGCATCAGGTGCCAGTCGCTGGCCTCACCGTTGCGGGCCGAGTACTGGCACATGGGCGCGACCACGATGCGGTTGGATAAGGTCAGGCCACCGCGCGGCGAGGGCAGATGCAGGGGAGAAAACAGCAGGCTCATGGTGCTCACTCAAGAGTTGATGGGTAGCCCAAAGCATAGCCCAGGCCGGGCGTGTTTTTCAGCCCGGTAAAATCCATGGTTTCCCCTCACCCCCACACACTCCCGGAGTTGCCACCCATGGCTGATACAGAACAAGCGCAAGCACCACAAACAATCAGCGCCAACCGCGCTGAGATGGCCAACGCGATCCGCGCGCTGGCGATGGACGCGGTGCAGGCCGCCAACTCGGGCCACCCCGGCGCGCCCATGGGCATGGCCGACATGGCGGTGGCTTTGTGGGGTCAGCACCTTAAACACAATCCCGCCAATCCCCACTGGTTTGACCGCGACCGTTTCGTACTCTCCAACGGACACGCTTCCATGTTGTTGTACTCGGTGCTGCATCTGACCGGCTACAAGCTGCCCATCACCGAGCTGAAGAAATTTCGCCAGTTTGGTTCCAAAACGCCCGGCCACCCCGAGGTGGGGGTGACCCCCGGCGTGGAAACCACCACCGGTCCGCTCGGCCAGGGCATCACCAATGCGGTGGGCATGGCGCTGGCAGAGAAACTGCTGGCCAAAGAGTTCAATCGCGAAGGTCACGACGTCGTCAGCCACAACACCTTCACCTTCCTGGGCGACGGCTGCCTGATGGAGGGCATCAGCCACGAAGCGGCCGCCCTCGCTGGCGCCTGGAAGCTCAACAAGTTGATCGCCCTGTACGACGACAACGGCATCTCGATTGATGGCCCGGTGGCGCCCTGGTTTATCGACAATACCGCGTTGCGTTTTGTGGCCTACGGCTGGAACGTGCTCGGCCCCATCGATGGCCACGACGCTGACCTGGTCGCCAAAACCATCGCGGAGGCCAAGACCTCGGCTGACAAGCCCACGCTGATCATCTGCAAGACCGCCATCGGCCAGGGCAGCCCCAATCGCGCCAATACCGCCAAGGCCCATGGCGAGCCACTGGGTGCGGAGGAAATCCTGCTGACCCGCGTTGCGCTGGGCTGGTCGCACAAGCCTTTCAGCATCCCCCAAGACGTGTATGCCGCGTGGGATGCCAAGGCCGCCGGCGCCGCTGCCGAGGCGGCCTGGAACGACAGGTTTGCCGCCTACAAAGCGGCCTTCCCCGACCTGGCGAAAGAGCTGGTGCGCCGCATGAAGGGTGAGCTGCCGAAAAACTTTGCCCAGGTCGCGGTCAATACCGCCGTGGCGGCCCACACCAAGGCTGAAACCGTGGCCTCGCGCAAAGCCTCGCAACTGGCACTGGAGTCCTTCACTGCTGCGCTGCCGGAACTGCTTGGTGGCTCCGCTGACCTGACCGGCTCGAACCTGACCAACACCAAGAGCACGCCAAATTTGCGTTTTGACTTTACCGGTGGCGTGGTGCAGACGCCGAACGCCGACGGCGTGATGGTGGGCGGGCGCCACATCAACTACGGCGTGCGCGAGTTCGGCATGGCCGCCATCATGAACGGCATTGCGCTGCATGGTGGCTTCATTCCCTATGGCGGCACCTTCCTGACCTTTAGCGACTACAGCCGCAACGCCATCCGCATGGCCGCGCTCATGAAACTGCGCGTGGTGCATGTGTTCACACATGACAGCATTGGTCTGGGTGAAGACGGCCCGACGCACCAGTCGATCGAACACGCGGCATCCCTGCGCCTGATCCCGAATCTGGATGTCTGGCGCCCCGGTGACACGGCTGAAACCGCCGTCGCCTGGGCGGTGGCCTTGCAAAACAAAAGCAAGCCCACCGCGCTGCTGCTGTCCCGCCAGAACATCCACTACGCGCCCAAGGCCGGTCTGGGTGACATCAGCAAGGGCGCCTACATACTGGCCGAGCCGTCTGAGGTGGGCCTGAAGAAAAAGACCCAGGCGGTGCTCATCGCCACCGGCTCCGAGGTGCAACTGGCACTCAAGGCGCAGGAGTTGCTAGCTAGCAGAAAAATAGCGGTACGCGTCGTCTCCATGCCGAGCACCACCACATTCGACCAACAAAGTGCAGCCTACAAAGCAGCCGTGCTGCCCGTTGGCGTGCCACGCATCGCGGTCGAAATGGGCGTCTCCGCCGGCTGGTGGAAATATGGCTGTGCGGCGGTGGTCGGCATCGACAGCTACGGTGAATCCGCACCCGCGCCGGTGTTGTTTCAGCATTTCGGCTTTACCCCCGAAAATGTGGCGGACACGGTAGAAAAGGTTTTGCGCAAGTAAGCAGGTTTCAAGTTTTAACTAATGGAGAAAAGCAGATGACAATCAAGATCGGTATCAACGGCTTTGGCCGTATCGGGCGCATGGTGTTCCGTGCCGCAGTGCAAGACTTCAAGGACATTGAGGTGGTCGGCATCAACGACTTGCTGGAGCCGGCGTACCTGGCTTACATGCTGCAGTTTGACTCGGTGCATGGCCGCTTCAAGGGCGACATCGCCGTCGAAGGCAACAACCTCATCGTCAACGGCAAAAAGATTCGCCTCAGCGCCGTCAAAGATCCGGCCGAGTTGAAGTGGAACGAAGTCGGCGCCGACATCGTGATCGAGGCCACGGGTCTGTTCCTGACCAAGGAAACGGCGCAAAAACACATCACCGCCGGCGCCAAAAAAGTCATCATGAGTGCGCCTTCCAAGGATGACACCCCGATGTTCGTCTACGGCGTGAACGACAGCAAATACGCGGGTGAAGCGATCATCAGCAATGCCAGTTGCACCACCAACTGCCTGGCTCCGGTGGCCAAGATCCTGAACGACAACTGGGGCATCAAGCGTGGCCTGATGACCACCGTGCATGCTGCCACGGCAACGCAAAAAACCGTCGACAGCCCATCCAACAAAGACTGGCGCGGCGGCCGTGGCATTCTGGAAAACATCATTCCTTCCAGCACCGGCGCGGCCAAGGCGGTGGGTGTGGTGATTCCCGAGCTGAACAAGAAGCTCACCGGCATGTCTTTCCGTGTGCCGACCTCCGACGTGTCGGTGGTGGACTTGACCGTGGAGCTGAACAAACCCGCCACTTACGCTGAAATCTGCGCCGCCATGAAGGCTGCATCCCTGGGCGCCATGAAGGGTGTGCTGGGCTACACCGAAGACAAAGTGGTGTCCACCGACTTCCGCGGCGAGAGCTGCACCTCGACCTTTGATGCCGACGCCGGCATCGCGCTCGACAGCACCTTTGTCAAGGTGGTGAGCTGGTATGACAACGAATGGGGCTATTCGAGCAAGTGCCTGGAGATGGCGCGCGTGGTCTCCAAATAAGCGGTCTTCGCTGCCAATAAATGACTAACGCGCCTTCGGGCGCGTTTTTTATGAGCCGCGCTTCAAGGCGCCACGATGATCATCCATGACACGCCGAAGCGGTCAGCCACCATGCCGAAGGACGAGGCAAAAAACGTCTTGCCCAGCGGCATTTGCACCTGCCCGCCATCGCCCAGGGCGCTGAACAGCCGCTTGGCCTCGGCGTCGGTCGGGGCCGACAGCGACAGCGAAAAGCCTTGAAACACCGGGCTACCAGTGGCCCGGCCATCCGAGGCCATCAGCGTTGTTTCGCCAATGGTAAAGCTCGCGTGCATCACTTTGTCGTCCGAGCCGGGCGGGAACATGCCGGGAGGCTGCGGCTCCGGGTTTTCCTTGAAGCGCA
Organism: Rhodoferax ferrireducens T118; assembly: GCF_000013605.1. Lineage (NCBI taxonomy): Bacteria > Pseudomonadati > Pseudomonadota > Betaproteobacteria > Burkholderiales > Comamonadaceae > Rhodoferax > Rhodoferax ferrireducens. The sequence continues at coordinate 4,587,259 of NC_007908.1, read as the reverse complement.
TCAGCATCGTGACCTTGGCGCCCAGGGTGGTGCGGTAAAACTCAAGCGCCTCTTCGCAGCGGCCTTCAAAGAATAAGTAGGGCTGAACTTGCATGACTATCTCCTTTTCAGTGGTTGATATTGATCGATCTCCCTTATCTCCATACGGTCTTCACCTGGCACGACCGTCGAAGTTGGTGACCGGGACAGAGGCCAGGTCAAGGTCTTCGAGGCAGCGAATGTTGACGGCGGCCATGCGGTTGCCTTTGGGGTCAACACCTTCGCCATACGGATGTATGCCACAGGTCGGGCAGAAGTGGTGCTTGATAACATGTTGATTGAAGGTGTAGGTCCTCATGTCTTCTTCCGCTGTGAGCAAGCGCAGCTGGTCGCGCGGCACGAACCACATGAGCGCGCCTTTGCGCGAGCAGATCGAGCAGTTGCACGCCATCGCCCCGGTGAGTTCGCCGTCCACTTCAAATGCGATTTTTCCGCAGTGGCAGCTACCTTTGTAAATCATGTGTTCTCTCCTTGCGCAGCGGCGCGCTGCAAAGCGGCGATGTCGATCTTTTTCATTTTCATCATGGCCGCCATGACACGCTGGGCCTTGGCCGGATCGGGGTCATTCAACAGCTCGATCAGCACCCTGGGAACGATCTGCCAGGAGACACCGAACTTGTCCTGCAACCAGGCACATTGGTCTTCTCTGCCACCGGCTGAGAGCTTGTCCCACAAGTCATCGACTTCTGCCTGCGTTTCGCAGTTCACGACAAACGAGATGGCCGGCGTGAACTTGTATTGCGGCCCGCCGTTGAGTGCGACAAACTCCTGCCCGTCGAGCAGAAAACTGGCGGTCATGACCGTGCCCCTGGGACCCGGCCCTGCCTCACCATAACGATTGACAGTCAAAACTTTCGAGTTCCTGAAAATCGAAACATAGAAATTCATTGCCTCTTCGGCCTGGCTGTCGAACCACAAAAAGGGGGTGATTTTTTGCATAGGCTGTTACTCCTTCACGCTGGCCTGGTATGAAACGAGGGGGCTCAATTCCTGGATCAAGGGTGGGCACCTCCATCCCGGAACCGCGGTTGTTCGTCCACTTCGAACGAGCCGTAGGCCGGGCGGCCGGCGCGCTGGCAGCCGCTGATCACCACGCCGGTGCCGCTCGTGTCTTCGTTCGGACCACCAGGGGCCTGCATGACGCCGTCAAGGGTCAGGAAACTCGTCATCGTGAGTTCAGCCATCGGTTTCTCCATCGAATGCCCTTTTGACGAACCGCCTATGTCCTCGGAAGATTTTGTGGACACTGTCCACAAATAATAGCAAAGGCAATGGGTGATGTCCACATCCCGTCAATAACACGACTGCCATATCAACAATTGCCGTGTGATTGCTGCCCGGAATATAAGTAATTTTGATCTCTAGCCACCGTCGATATTGGGCCATGCGCTATTCTTTAAGTAGCAATAACAAGGTGCGCCGCGTCAGGGGGGCCCTTGCGTCCGCAGGTCATCCGGCACGATCTCGATGACTTGATGCACTGGATCCGCACCGTGACTCCCCCCGCCGCCAAGTTGCTGCGTCTCATCGTTCGGATGGCGACATAGGCTGGCGAATGAGGGTCTTCCATTTCGCCGGAGCGGCTTTGCTGATGTCGCTCAGGTAGATCTCGTGGTGCTTGCCGTGCCGCTTGTGCCCGCTGGCCTGGATGAAATGATGCAACTTTTCTATCGCAGGCCCCTCTTCGCTGAAGGGGCCAATGTGCATGATCTGCGCGCAACGGCCTTCGGTGTAAGCCTCAAAGCGCAGCCTGGAAATGGCCGCCGGGTTCTTCTTCTTGGCCACTGCGGCGATGGCGGTGTCCACCATCTCCCGCGTGATGAAAGGCGGCTGCGCGATCATCGCTGTCCACAGCCAGTTGCTTTTGTCGTCGGGGCTGAACTTGCTCATGTCCTTCGCCCACCACAAGCCTTCCAGCGGCATCACACCGTAGTCGATGGCGAGCGCCCCTTTCTTGACCATGAACTTGAGGCTGTAGGCCGTTGCAAACAGGGCAGCGACCGCATCGGCGTATTCCTGCGAGGTGTTCGGGTCGCCCTGGCCGTCCACCATCAGGTAGTTCATGGCTGGGACCTCTACTTGCATCACCTCTCGGGCGGAGGCCTGGTACAGGTGCTTGAGTTCCTTTTTCCAATCGATTTTTTCCATGGGTGTCTCCAGGGGTTGCAGCCAGCATGGTGTCAGCTCCAGAGGAGCGTGGACGACGTGCCAGGGTTGTTGACGCCTTCACGTTTGCCGGGTATGAAACGGCTGAAGTTGATTCTCCGCAATCGACATAGATTTGCAAGCCCCATCTCGAAGTCCTGGCCGACCATCGACCGTCTGATCCATGCGAAGAGCAGGCCCATCACTTTGATCTAGCCACGGTCCGTCAGCCATGCTATAGTTTACTTGTGGATGGCGTCCACATGAAGTACTGGGCTGCGCCAGGCATGCGGCCAAGCCAAGTTGATTTGGAACATCAGGGTTGTATGTTCCCAACTCAATTTTTAAGGGAACTTCATCATGACCTGTGTCAGCGCCACCTTCACCTTGCCCGTTCCACTGCGCGTCCCGGTCTGAGCCCCGAGGATCCTGACCTGCACAAATCGTTGACCAGATAGCACTGAGAGCCATCATGACTGGACCCTTCGAAGGCCACAACATCGCGCGGTTCACGCTAGCGACACTGGCCGTGGTGATGCTCGGCGCCTGCGCCGGCTTGCCCACGCCCGGCGACGCTGTGTCAAATGCACCGGCAGCCACGGCCGCACCGTCGCAATGGCAGGCCCCGCTGCCACACGGCGGCCAACTCACTGACCTGGCCCGCTGGTGGCAACAGTTCGACGATCCGCTGCTGACGCAACTCATCGACGCGGCACAAGCGGTGAGCCCCACGCTCGCTTCGGCGCAGTCGCGCATCGCGCAGGCGCGCGCGGCGCGCGTGTCTGCCGCCGCCGCCCTCGGCCCGACACTCAATGCCAATGCCAGCGCGGTTCGTGGTCGCCAGGACTTGAGCCTGCCATTGGGCAACACCACGTCCGTCGGCCTCCAGGCGGCATGGGAGGTCGACCTCTTCGGCGCCAACGCGGCGGCGCGTGACGCAGCGCAGGCCCGGCTGGCCGGCGCTCAGGCTTCCTGGCACGACGCCCGCGTCTCGGTGGCGGCCGAGGTGGCCGGCGCCTACGTCAGCCTGCGCGCCTGCGAGGCCCAACTCGTGCAAACGCAAATCGACGCCAACTCGCGCGCCGACACCGCGCGCCTGACCGAACTGGCGGCAAAGGCGGGCTTGCAAGCCACCGCCAGCGTTGCGCTGGCGCGAGCCAGCGCCGCCCAGGGCAGAAACCTGCTCACTCAGCAGCGCGCGCTGTGCGACCTGGGCGTCAAATCGATGGTGGCCCTCACGGGCGTGGCCGAGCCAGCCTTGCGCAGTCAACTCGCGCCGGCCAGCGCGCGCTTGCCACAGCCCGCGCAGATCGTGGTCGCCAGCATTCCGGCCGACGTGCTGGCGCAACGCCCCGACCTGTTCAGTGCCGCGCGTGAGGTGCTGGCCGCCAGCGCCGACCTGAGCCAGTCGCAGGCGCAGCGCTACCCGCGCATTGTCTTGAACGGCGCCATAGGCGCGGCGCGTTTCTCAAGCGCTGCGGACACGCTCGACGGCCCGGTCTGGAGCCTGGGCCCGGTGTCGGTGGTCATGCCCTTGTTCGACGGCGGGGCGCGTCGTGCCAACGTGGAGGCGGCGCGCGCGCGCTACGTGGAGGCCGGCGTCATCTACGCGAGCCGGCTGCGCGTGGCGGTTCGCGAAGTCGAGGAAGCCCTGGTCGCGCTGCACAGCACGGCCGCGCGCGGCAGCGACGCTCTGGTGGCGACCGAGGGCTTCGCCGCGTCTTACCGCGCCGCCGACGAACGCTTCAGGAGCGGCCTGGCCAGCCTGTTCGAACTCGAGGATGCGCGCCGCAGCGCCGTGCAGGCGCAGAGTGCGTTGATCGAATTGCAGCGCGAACGCGTGATGGCTTGGATCTCCCTCTACCGGGCTCTTGGCGGGGGCTGGATTGCCGACGCGCAGAGCGCAGCAGTGACCGCCACCCGGAACTGACCCCAATCGAATCTCCATTTGCCATTCAGGAACGACCATGAAAAACTACTTCAAACCTCGATGGATCGCACTTGCGGTCGCGCTGGCCAGCCTGCTTGGCGTGGCCTCGTTTGCCCTCACCGAGCGAGCGTCCGACGCCAAAAAGCCCGCGACCGCGGACAAGCCCGCACTGACGGTCAACGCCACCCAGCCGCAAAGCACAACGCTGCCGCGGAAAATCAGCGCCAACGGCAACCTGGCCGCCTGGCAGGAAGCCAGCATCGGCACCGAGGCCAACGGCCTGCGGCTGGCCGAGGTGCGGGTCAACGTGGGCGACGTGGTGAAACGCGGCCAGGTGTTGGCCACGTTCGCTCCCGACACGATTCAGGCCGACCTGGCCCAGATGCGCGCAGGCATGGCCGAAGCCGAGGCCACGCTGGCCGAGGCGGCCGCCAACGCCCAGCGCGCACGCGAACTGCAAACCACCGGCGCCTTGAGTGCGCAGCAGATCAGCCAGTACCTCACCGCCGAGCGCACCGCGCAGGCCCGGGTCGATGCCCAGCGCGCCATGGCCACAACGCAGCAGCTGCGCCTGGCCCAAACCCAGGTGCTGGCGCCCGACAGCGGCGTGATTTCGGCGCGCAGCGCCACCGTGGGCGCGGTGTTGCCGGCCGGGCAGGAGCTCTTTCGCATGATTCGCCAGGGCCGGATCGAGTGGCGCGCTGAGATCCCGGCCGTCGACTTGGCATCGCTCAGGTCCGGCATGGTCGCCACGATCACGCCGGCCGGCGGTGTTCCCATCAAGGGCACCGTGCGCATGGTCGCACCGACGGTCGATGCGGCCACCCGCAACGGGATCGTCTATGTCGACCTGCCGGCGCCCGGCGCGGCCAAGGTCGGCATGTTCGCGCGTGGCGAGTTCACGCTCGGCAGCGCCGAGGCGCTCACGCTGCCGCAGACGGCGGTGCTGCTGCGCGACGGCTTCAGCTACGTGCTGCGCATCGGCCCCGATTCGAAGGTCGCGCAGACCAAGGTGTCGATCGGACGCCGCGCCGGCGACCGCGTCGAGATCACCGGCGGTCTCGATCCGAAAGCACGCGTCGTTGCCGGCGGCGGCGGTTTCCTGTCCGACGGCGACACGGTGCGGGTGGTCGAGACGGCCACGCCGGTGAAGACCGCGTCGAACGCCAGCGGCGTGTCAGCCAAGTGAGTGGGAGCGCGCGATGAACGTTTCCGCCTGGTCGATCCGCAAACCCGTCCCATCCGTGCTCTTGTTCATCATGCTCACGCTGGTGGGTCTGATGAGCTTTCGCGCGATGAAGATCCAGCAGTTCCCCGACATCGATCTGCCCACCGTGATCGTCAGCGCTTCGCTGCCGGGCGCGGCACCGGCGCAGATGGAAACCGAGGTGGCGCGCAAGATCGAGAACTCGCTGGCCTCCATTCAGGGTCTCAAGCACCTGTACACCAAGGTGCAGGACGGCATGGCCACCGTGACGGCCGAGTTCCGCCTCGAAAAACCGACCCAGGAGGCGATGGACGACGTGCGTGACGCGGTGCAGCGCATCCGCTCGGACCTGCCGGCCGATCTGCGCGACCCGGCCATCACCAAGATGGACTTCGCCGGCATGCCGGTGCTGACCTACACCGTGTCGTCGTCGCGCATGGATGACGAGGCACTCTCCTGGTTCGTTGATCATCAGGTCAGCAAGGCGATGCTCGCGGTGCGCGGCGTCGGTGCGGTGAGCCGCGTCGGTGGCGTTCAGCGCGAGGTACGGGTCGAGCTTGACCCGGCGCGCCTGCTCGCGCTGAACGCCACCGCGGCGGATATCTCGCGGCGCCTGCGCGACATCCAGCAGGACGCCTCCGGTGGGCGTGCCGACCTGGGGGGCGCCGAACAGTCGGTGCGCACCATCGCCACGGTGCATTCGGCACAGGAGCTGGGCGCCCTCGAAATCTCGCTGAGCGACGGCCGGCGCATCCGCCTCGACCAGGTGGCCAGCGTCAGCGACACTGTGGCCGAGCAACGCTCAACTGCGCTGCTCAATGGCCAGACAGTGGTCGGCTTCGAGATCACGCGTTCGCGCGGAGCCAGCGAGGTCGAGGTGGCCAACGGTGTGCATATCGCACTCGACAAGCTCAAGACCGAGCACCCCGACGTGACCATCACCGAGGCCTTCAACTTCGTCGATCCGGTGATCGAGAACTACAACGGCTCGCTGGCGCTGATGATCGAAGGCGCCATCCTGGCGGTGATCGTGGTCTGGCTTTTCCTGCGCGAGTGGCGCGCCACCTTCATCTCGGCCGTGGCGCTGCCGCTGTCGATCATCCCGACTTTCGCGGTGATGCACTGGCTGGGTTTCAGCGTCAACGTCGTCACGCTGCTCTCGCTGTCTCTGGTGGTGGGCATCCTGGTCGACGACGCCATCGTCGAGATCGAGAACATCATGCGCCACCTCGGTCAGGGCAAGTCGCCCTTTCAGGCGGCGCTGGAGGCGGCTGACGAGATCGGTCTGGCGGTGATTGCGACCACCTTCACGCTGATCGCGGTATTCCTGCCCACGGCCTTCATGGCGGGCGTGGCGGGCAAGTTTTTTGTGCAGTTCGGCTGGACCGCGGCGATCGCGGTGTTCTTCTCGCTGGTGGTGGCGCGCATGCTGACGCCGATGATGGCCGCCTACATCCTGAAAGCCCCGAAGAAGCCGCATGCCGAGCCGGTCTGGATGAAGTGGTATCTGCGGCTCGCGGCCTGGTGCCTGAAGCACCGCTTGTGGACGCTGATCGCCACCGTGGTGTTCGCGCTGGGTTCGTGTACGCCGCTGTTCCTGGGAAAAATCGCCGGTGGTTTCATTCCGCCCGACGACTTGTCGCAGACCCAGGTCTACATCACGCTGACGCCCGGCAGTACGTTCAGGCAGACGTTGGCAGTGGCCGAGCAGGCGCGCGTGATCGTACAGAAGAATCCGCATGTGAAGATGGTCTACACCGCGGTCGGTGGTGGCAAGGCCGGCACCGACCCGTTCCTGTCGGCCGGCGCGGCTGAGGCACGCAAGGCCACACTGACGATCAACCTCACACCGCGCTCCGAACGCCGCGGCACCAGCAAGCAGGCGATCGAAAGTGATTTGCGTCGCGCGCTCGAAGCAGTGCCCGGGGCGAGGCTGAACGTCGGCTTCGGCGGATCGTCGGAGAAGTTCATGCTCGTCCTCGCCGGCGAGGACGGCGAGGCGCTGAATGCGCACGCCGCACGGGTCGAAAAGGAGTTGCGCGGCATTCCCGGCATCGGCGCGGTGACCTCCAGCTCCAGCCTGCAGCGGCCCGAGCTCGTGGTGCGGCCCGACAACGCGCGCGCCGCCGACCTGGGTGTGACCTCGGCGGCGATTGCCGACACGCTGCGCATCGCGACTGCGGGCGACTATGACCAGGGCCTGGCCAAGCTCAACTTCTCGCAGCGTCAGATCCCGGTGGTGGTGCGCCTGCCGGACGTCGCCCGGCAGGATCTGCCACTGTTGGAGAGGCTGGCGATCCCCGGCGCGCGTGGGCCGGTGGCCTTGGGCAATGTGGCCACGCTGACGATTGACAGCGGCCCGGCGCAGATCGACCGCTACGACCGGCTGCGCAATGTCAACTTCGAGATCGAGCTCAACGGCCAGCCACTGGGCAAGGTGCAGGCCGAGGCGGACGCATTGCCGAGCCTGGCCAAACTGCCCGCCGGCATCAGCAAGACTGCGGTCGGTGACGCCGAGGCGATGGGTGAGCTGTTCTCAAGCTTCGGCCTGGCCATGCTCACCGGCGTGCTGTGCATCTACATCGTGCTGGTGCTGCTGTTCCATGCCTGGGTGCAGCCGGTCACGATCCTGGTGGCACTGGCGCTGTCGATACCGGGCGCGATCCTGGCCCTGTTCATCACCCGCACCGACCTGACCATGCCGTCGATGATTGGCATGATCATGCTGATGGGCATCGCGACCAAGAATTCGATCTTGCTGGTCGAGTACGCGATCATGGCGCGCCGTGAGCATGGCCTGAACCGCTGGGACGCCTTGCTGGACGCCTGCCACAAGCGTGCCCGCCCGATCGTGATGACCACCATCGCCATGGGTGCGGGCATGTTGCCCATTGCGATCGGCTTCGGCACTGACCCGAGCTTCCGCGCGCCGATGGCGATTGTGGTCATCGGCGGGCTGATCACCTCCACCTTTCTCAGCCTGCTGGTGATCCCGGTGGTGTTCACCTACGTCGACGATGCGGTGCAGGGCCTGGGCCACCTGTTCCGGCGCGAACATGCTGGCCCCAGTCCACAAGCAGCAAGACCATGACGGCCGTATCAACCATGACCCCACCGCCACGCAAGACCTACCGTCACGGCGACCTGCGGCGCGTTCTGCTGGAGGCGGGCATCGAACTGGCGCGCGCCGGCGGGCCCGCTGCGGTGGTGCTGCGCGAAGCGACCCGGCGCGCCGGTGTGGCACCCAACGCGGCCTACCGCCACTTCGCCAGCCAGCAGGCCCTGCTGCAGGCGGTGCGCGCCGCCGCCCTGTCGGCTGTGGCCAAGGCGATGGAGGATGAGCTGGCCGCCTTGCCGCACGACCTGCCACCAGCTGACTTTGCCCGCGCCAGCCTGCGCGCCGTTGGCACCGGCTACCTGCGTTTTGCCCAGACCGAGACCGGCTTGTTCCGCACCGCTTTCGCGGCCGCAGGTGATTTGCAGCCAGGCACGCCGGACCCGGCCAAGGCCGGCCCCGGCGGCCTGAACCCGTTCGAACTGCTGGGCGCCGCATTGGACCAACTGGTGCAGGCCGGCGTGATGCCGCCCGAGCGCCGCCCGGGAGCTGAATTTCTCGCCTGGTCGGCCGTGCACGGCCTGGCCATGCTGGTCATCGACGGCCCGCTGGGCAGCGTCGTCGGCCCGCAGATGCAGCAGATTGGGCAGCGACTGCTGGCTATGGTGGAGAAGGGGCTGTAGCCAGTTGCCTGTGCCCCAAGCGCCACTCACCCGAGCCCGAGCCGCATCATCTTCATCCGCAGCCCAACCCGCGTCAAACCGAGTTCGTCAGCGGCGTGGGTTTTATTGCCCTTGTGACGCAGCATGGCATCCCGGATCAGTTGGGCCTCCATACGATCCAGATGGTGTTTGAGCTGCCCTGATTCTTCTTCAACGGCGTCAGACACCGGATCGGGCAGGGCGGCGGTCTGGCGCACGCGCGGTGACAGCAGTTCAGCGCCCAGCACGGGGCCGTCGCCCAGCGCCAGCGCCCGGCGAATCTCGTTTTGCAGTTCACGCACGTTGCCGGGCCAGGCGTGGCGGGTCAGCAGGTTCAGGGCTTCACGCGACATTCTTCGCCCGACCAGGGGTGACTTTTTGAGCATATCGGTCACGATCGGCTCGATGTCCTGCGCACGTTCGCGCAGCGCCGGCAGGTACAGCGTGATGCCGGCCACGCGGTAGTACAGGTCTTCACGAAAGCGCCCACTCGCCACATCGGCTTCCAGATCGCGGTTGGTGGCGGCGATCAGGCGCACATCGACGCCGACCGAGCGTGGGCTGCCGACCGGGCGGATTTCTCCCTCTTGCAGCGCCCGCAGCAGCTTGACCTGGAAGGCGGGCGACGTTTCGCCGATTTCATCCAGAAACAGCGTGCCGCCATCGGCCTGCTGAAACAGGCCGATGTGGGTGTCGGTGGCGCCGGTAAAGGCGCCGCGCTTGTGGCCAAAGAGCTCACTCTCCAGCAAGGTGTCGGGCATGGCGCCGCAGTTTTCCACCACAAAAGGCTGTTCGGCGCGGGCGCTGGCGTAGTGGATGGCGCGTGCCAGCAGCTCTTTGCCAGTGCCCGATTCACCGGTGATCAGCACCGACAGGTCGTGGCCAGCCACCCGCTCGGCCAGCGCACAGACTTCATTGAGCGGGCTGCTGTCGGCGCGGATCAACTTGTCGAAGCCCGCTAGCGCTTTGGCTTTTTGGCGCAGGCTGAAGACGCGCAGGGCCAGGTTTTCGGGGCTGGCGCGCAGCTCCAGCGTCAGGCGCTGGTTTTCCTGCTGCAAGCGCCACAGCTCGCCGGCACTTTGCAGCGTCAGCAGCAATTGGTCCGGGTGCCAGGGTTTGAGCAGATATTGCCAGATGCCGGCCTCGTTGATGCCGGTGATGATGTCTTCGGCTTCGGTGTAACCCGACAAGATGAGCCGCACGGTGTTGGGCCACTGGGCGCGCACGCCGCGCAAAAATGCCACACCCGAGGTGCCGGGCATGCGCTGGTCCGACAGCACAATCTGCACCAACTCCTGCGCCATCACGGCGTTGCCTTGTTCAGCCGACGAGGCCGTGAACACGGTGAAATGGTCATCCAGCGTGCGTTTGAGCGTCTCCAGCGAGCGCTGTTCGTCATCCACCACCAACACCGCCAGGGGTGCGCGCCCGCTCATGGCCGCTTCCAGCCCAGTTCGCGATGCACGGCCAGGTGCCGGGGTGTCCATGAGGCCGGCGACTTGTAAACAAAATGGTGTCGCGCCACGTGGTAGCTGGGGTCGAACCCGTAGAAGTTGCGGTGCATGTGTGTCATCTCCTCGGCGCGGTAGGCGGCCAGTGGTTTGGTCGCTTCGTCGCGCGCTCTTGCTTCGTTTTTAGTAGCTATCTGTGCTTGCAGATCGGGGGCTGCAGCCAGTTTTGATGCATAACGGGCGACCTCTGCGCGAAACGCGGGCACGTCGCCAGGCAGGCAGTCATCGGTGAAGCCCATCTGCAGCGCCTGCTGCGCCATCAAAGGCTGGCGGTTGTGCATGATGGCGCGCGCCGCCTCCAGGCCCAGCCGGCGTGGCAGAGAATACGTCCAGTATTCAGAGCCATACAGATTACCCATGTTTTTGTAATGCGGGTTCAGCATGACCGCCTCACGCGCCCACACCAAGTCGGCTGCCCGGGCCAGAAAGCAGCCGCCGGCGCCGGTGTTGCCGCCCACGGCGGCCACGGTGATCTGATGCTCGGTGGTGATGAGTTCGAGTGCCAGGTCGTTCATGGCGTTGATGTTGCGCCAGGACTCGTCAGCGGCTGAGCCACCCATCAAACTTGCCGCTTCGATCACGTTCAAGTGGACGCCGTTGGACCAGAAGTCTTGTCCGCCCATGAGCACCAGCACGCGCGTTGGCCGCTGCTTGGCCCAGGCCAGGGCAGAACGCAGGCGCTCACATTGCCCGGTGGACATGGCGCCGTTATAGAACTCAAAGTGCAAGTAGCCCACTTGCTCAGCTTCTTCGTAGGCAATGTCTTGCCAGGTGGGGATTTGGACACGCCACCAGCCTGGCAGCGGCGAATATGGAACGGCGGTCAATTCAGGGGCAAACGCCAGCGTGGCGGGCAGCTTGATGCTGCCGGGGCGTTTGACATGGCCGATCCAGACCGCACCATCAACGGTGGCCCGCAACAGGGCGGTTTCGCGCTGCGCGATCACCTCACCCGGCGTGCCGCGCAAGGTGGCTTCCACAGCAGCATCAAACAGATGACAAGCCTGGCCAAACAGCGCGTCGGCCACACCGGGCACGCCGTCCGCCGTATTGATCTTGCGCAGCACGGTGGCGCTGTCGTCAAGCTGCCAGTCAATCGTGCGCTCAGTCTGTTTCATCAGGGGTCGCCAGCGGCTGTTGACTGGGCGCTGCGGCACAAAGCTGCCGCTGGCCAAGCGCTCCACGGCCTGCAACACGGCCTGAGTGGCCGCTTGCGTGACTTCATGGCGATAGACGCTGGCTTTCTTGGCGGCGCGCAGGCAGAAGTTGGCGCAGGCCCAAACCGGCCCGCTGTCCATTTCAGCCTCGGCCTGCAACACGGTCACGCCCCATTCCTGTCGTCCCGCGTCGATTGCCCAGTCCAGCGCCGAGGGTCCCCGGTCGCCCGGCACGCCGGGGTGAACAATCAGGCACAGACAGTGCGACCAGACGGACTCAGGAATGGCGCGGCGCAGGTAGGGCGCCACGATCAGCTCGGGTGCAAACAAGGCACAAGCTTCCTCGGTCACCGAGTCGCTGATGTCAAACTCAACCGACACCTCGTGCCCGCGCTGGCGCAGTTCAGCGCCGAGCCGCTGGCTCAGGCTGTTAAAGGCATGGGTGAGCAGCAGGATGCGCATGGTTTTTTTAGCAGATGCGCGGCAGTTGGTCACCGGCCAGCCAATCCACAATGCGCCGGCCGCCAAAGGCGGTGGTGAGCTGGACAAAATGATGCTCGTCGGCCATCACCTCGCCAATCACGGCGGCGTCCACGCCCAGCGGATGCGCGCGCAGGGTGGCCAGCAGGCGCGGCGCATCGGCAGCCGCGCAAATCACAATCAGCTTGCCTTCGTTGGCCACATAGAGCGGGTCCAGGCCGAGGAATTCACAGGCCGCAGCCACCACCGGTTTGATCGGAATGGCTTTCTCATGCAGCATCATGCCCACACCGGATTGCCCCGCAATTTCGTTCAAGGTCGAAGCCAGGCCGCCTCGGGTGGGGTCGCGCAGGCAGCGGATGTCGGCACCGGTGGCCAGCAGCTGGGCGATCAGGCCATGCAGCGCGGCGGTGTCGGATTCAATGCTGGCCTCAAAGCTCAGGTTTTCGCGCTGGCTCATGATGGCCACGCCGTGGTCGCCCATGGACCCGGACACCAGCACCACATCGCCCGGCCGCACCCGGGCTCCGCCCAGTTCCAGCCCATCGGGCAAGACGCCGACGCCGGTGGTGGTGATGAAAATGCCATCACCTTTGCCGCGTTCCACCACCTTGGTGTCACCCGTGACCACGGGCACCCCTGCAGCATGGGCGGCGCGTGCCATGGATTCAACGATGCACGCCAGCTCAGCCAGCGCAAAACCTTCCTCCAGAATAAAACCGGCGGCCAGATAGAGGGGCGTGGCGCCCATCACCGCCACATCATTGAGCGTGCCATGCACCGACAGGCAGCCAATGTCGCCACCGGGGAAGAACAGGGGGGAGACCACATGGCAATCGGTGGACATCACCAGTCGCGCAGGCTTGCCGTTCAAAACCGCGGCGGGCAACACGGCCCCATCATTGCCCTGGCCCAGGTAGGCGTTGCCCAGATGGCGGGTGAACAGCTCAGAGATCAGTTGCACCATGGCGCGCCCGCCCGAGCCATGCGTCATGTCCACCCGGCCATGTTTCAGATCGAGCGGACGCACGTAGCCGCGTTTGACTTCACTCATGGGGTCATGTCCTTGTAACGCCCGTAACTGTAATGCGCCGCGCAGGCACCTTCGCTGCTGACCATGCACGAGCCCACCGGGTTCTCCGGCGTGCAGACGGTGCCGAAAATCTTGCAGTCTTGCGGTCGCTTGACGCCGCGCAGAATGGCCCCGCATTCACAGGCCTTGTTGTCGGGCACCGATTGGTAATCCATCTTGAAGCGGCGCTCGGCATCGAAGCTGCCGTATTTCTCACGGATCATCAAAGCGGAATAAGGCACCACGGCGAGCCCGCGCCACTCGAATTCGCGGCGCAACTCGAACACCTCGGCGACCCGGTCCTGCGCCTTCTGGTTGCCGTCGCGGCTGACCGCGCGTGCGAACTCGTTTTCAACCTCGGCACGCCCTTCGTTGACCTGCTTGACCAGCATCAGAATCGCCTGCATCACGTCCAGCGGCTCAAAGCCGGCAATCACCACCGGTTTGCGGTATTCCTCGGCAAAAAATTCATACGGCCGACTGCCAATCACGGTTGACACATGCGCCGGGCCGATGAAGCCGTCAATCGGCACCGTGCCCCACTGCCGTACTTCGGGCGACTCCAGAATCTGGCTGATCGCCGCGGGTGTCAGCACATGGCAGCACAGCACGCTGAAATTGCTCAATTGTTCCTGGTGTGCCTGCAAAATAGCCAGCGCCGTTGGCGGTGTGGTGGTCTCAAACCCGATGGCAAAAAACACCACCTCGCGCTCGGGGTTGTCGCGCGCAATCTGCAAGGCATCGAGCGTGGAATAGACCATGCGAATGTCGCCACCGCGCGCCTTGGCCTTCATCAGCGACAGGCCTTCAGAGGCCGGCACGCGCAAGGTGTCGCCATAGGTGCACAGGATCACGCCTTGCTTCAGTGCCAGGTCGATCGCCATGTCAATGCGGCCGATCGGCAGCACACACACCGGGCAGCCGGGGCCGTGCACCATGCGCACGTTGGGCGGCAGCAAGTCGGACAGGCCGTAGCGGGAAATGGCGTGGGTGTGGCCGCCACAAAATTCCATGAAGCTGTAGCTGCGCTCAGGCTGCGCCAGCCGGGCGATCTTGAGGGCCAAGGTTTTGGCGACCTCGCCGTCACGGAATTCGTCGATGTATTTCATGAGGCCGCGGCAACTGATTCAGCCATTTCAGAAAACAGCGCCAGCGTGCGCTCGGCCTCTTGCGGGTCCAGTTTTGACAGCGCATAACCCACATGCAAAATCACATAGTCGCCCACCTGAACATCGTCCAGCAGCGCCAGCGAGATCTCCTTTTTGACGCCTCCCAAATCAACGATGGCCCAGTCGCCCGCCGGGCCGCAGCCGACTTCAATCACTTTGACCGGTAGTGCAAGACACATCTTTAGTCTCCAAAGAATTCAAGGCGATCCAGGCCTGCCCGAGCGCGATGCTGCCATCGCCCGGCGACGTGTGAACCGGTGCCAGCACGGTGATGCCGCCTTGTTCCAGATTTTGCCGCAGACCTGACGATAGCAGGGTGTTGAGAAAGCAGCCACCACCCCACGCCAGGGTGCGCAATCCGGTGGCGGCTGAGGCTTGCAGCACCCAGTCGGTCAGGGCGGCCACCAGGGTCGCGTGAAAGCGGGCGGCGGCCTGGTTGACGTCGCTGGCACCCAGGAGTGATGCCAGAACGGGCAGCAGATTGAGTTGGCCCCGGTCACTGAGCGTCCAGCCCTCAGCCATGGCGGCAGGCCAGCCCTGGTTATCTATAAAAAGAGTAGCACACTGTTCAAGCAACACGGGGGCTTGAGCCTCATATTTCATATAAGAGCAGAGGCCCAGCAAACCCGCTGCTGCATCAAACACGCGGCCCATGCTCGACGTGCGCGGGCTGTTGAACTGGCGCTGCAGCATGGCGGCCACGGTATCTGCGCCGGGCTCCTGAAAACGCTCCACGATGTCGGCGTTGCGGCCCAACTCATGCAGCACCGAAGCCGCCATGCGCCAGGGCTCACGCGCGCACCTGTCGCCACCCGGCATGGCCAAGGGCGACAGGTGGCCCAGGCGCTCGAAATGCGCCCCATCGACCTTGAGCAATTCACCACCCCAGGCGCTGCCGTCGGTCCCCAGGCCCACACCATCGAGCGCCAGCCCCAACACGGGGCCCTGCCAGCCGTGCTCGGCACACACGGCGGCAATGTGGGCGTGGTGATGCTGCACAGCCAGCGTGGGCAGCCCATGGCGATCGGCAAATTCAAGGGCAGCGCGTGTGCTGTAGTCGTCGGGGTGCAGGTCGTGCGCGACGACCGCCGGCTTGACGTCGATCAGATCGCACAGGCGCTGCACCGTCTCGTTCAGGAAGTCACAGCTTGCGGCGTTGTCCAGGTCGCCAATGTGAGGCGACAAAAAAGCTTCATCGCCACGGGTCACGCACACCGTGTTTTTGAGGTGGGCGCCAAACGCCAGCACGCAAGGCCGGGAAAGCCCGGATGGCCCCGCGTGTGGCAAGCGAATGGCGACAGGCGCGTAACCCCGGCTGCGCCGGATGAACTGCGCTCCCGGTCCCAGCGGGCGCACCACGCTGTCGTCGCAGCGCGCCACGATGTCGCGGTCGTGGTCCAGATAGGCGTCGGCAATGCCAACCAGACGCGTGCGCGCCTCTGCCATATCGCGCACGATGGGCTCACCACCCGGGTTGGCGCTGGTCATCACCAGCACCATGGCCTGCGGCTTGTTGGTCCAGGCGCTGCCCGCAGGTCGGCCGGCGGCCTCATGCAACAGCAAGAAGTGGATCGGCGTCGTGGGCAGCATCACACCCAGCCACAGCAGGCCCGGCGCCACACCACACAAGGCGGCATCGCCACCTGGCCGCGCGCGCAGCAGCACGATGGGGCGCTCACGGCTTTCCAGCAGAGCACGCTCTGCATCCGATACCTGCGCATAAGGCGCCAGGCTGGCGACGTTGGCCAGCATCACGGCAAAGGGTTTTTCTTCGCGGTTCTTGGTGAACCGAAGCCGCGCCACCGCCTCCGGGTTGCGCGCATCACAAGCCAGGTGAAAACCGCCCAGCCCCTTGATGGCCACGATTTTCCCGTTTTGCAGCAGGTGCAAGGTGCGTTCAATCGGATCGCCTTGAATCGTCTGGTGCTGCGCATCCAGCAACGCCAGCGTGGGGCCGCATTGCGGGCAACAGGTGGTCTCGGCATGAAAACGCCGATCCGCCGCTGCCCTGTATTCAGCGCCACAGGCCGGGCACAGCGGGAACGCTGCCATGCTGGTCTGCGGCCGGTCGTAAGGCAAGGCGCGGGTCACCGTGAAGCGGGGGCCGCAATGCGTGCAGGTGATGAAAGCATGGCGCCAGCGCCTGTTCGTGGGGTCAAACAGCTCGTTCAGGCAATCGGCGCAGACGGCAACATCCGGGCCAATGGCCGTGACGGCGCGGCCCTGGATGCTGTCGATGATGGAGAAACCGGCCCAGTCTTCTACCAAAGCCTCACGCGCCTGCACCGCATCAACTCGCGCCAACGGCGGCGCATCCGTGCGCAGACGTTGCAACAGTTCGGCAACTTGGGGCTCAGCGCCCTGGGCAGCCATCTCGACGCCCTGGGCGTCATTGCGCACCCAGCCGGTGAGCTTGAGTTCCTGCGCCAGGCGCCAGACAAAAGGCCGGAATCCGACCCCTTGAACAATGCCGCTGACCCGGATGTGACGCGCAACGAGTGGCAACGCAGTCGTCAAGCCTGCGCCTGCAAGCGCGCTTCCAGATGGGCAATACGCGCCTTCAGACCGTCCACTGTTTGCTGCCGGTCGGCGCTGGCCTGGGACACGCCATCACGCAGAAAGGCCAGCCACTCGTCCATGCCTTCGCCACTGGTGGCCGAGAGCTCAATGACATGAATGCCAGGATTGACCCGGCGCGCGAAGCCGATGGCCGCATCCACGTCGTAATTCAGATGCGGCAGCAGGTCGATCTTGTTGAGCAGCATCAGGCTGGCGGCACGGAACATGTCGGGGTACTTGATCGGTTTGTCTTCACCCTCGGTGACCGACAAGATCACCACCTTGTGCGCCTCGCCCAAGTCAAAGGCGGCGGGGCACACCAGGTTGCCCACGTTTTCAATCATCAGCAGGGATTCATCCTCCAGCTTGAGCTGTTCCATCGCGTGCCCGACCATGTGGGCATCCAGATGACAGCCCTTGCCGGTGTTGATCTGGATCGCCTGGGCACCGGTGGCGCGAATGCGGTCAGCGTCCTGACTGGTTTGCTGGTCGCCCTCAATCACGGCCACGGCTTGCTGGCCCAACAGGGCAATGGTCTTGCACAGCAGCGTGGTCTTGCCGGAGCCGGGGCTGGACACCAGGTTCAGCGCAAAAATGCCGCGCTCAGCCAAGTTTTGCCGGTTGGCTTGCGCGTAAGCGTTGTTCTTGGCCAGGATGTCCTGCTCAATCTGCACCATGCGTTTGGGCGTGACGCCTGGGGCGTGCGCGTGTGCCGGGGTTTCGTCGTGCGAATGTAGGTGGGCATCGCTGTCAGCATGGTCGTGCGTATGCGCGTGATCGTGGGGATGATCATGACTGTGGCTGCTGCCATCCGGATGCACATGGTCGTGCGTATGCGCCTGTTCACCCTTAATCTTGACTTCACCCACACCGCAGCCACAAGTGACACACATAGCCAGTCTCCTATTTGTTGTTACTCTACTTCAAGTTCTTTGACCCGCATTTCAGTGCCCCCGGTGACCTGCAGTTGGTAGCCGCCACATTGCGGGCACTGGCCAAACACTTCCGCCATCGGCACTGTTTCTGCGCAGGCCATGCACCAAGCAGTGCCGGGCAATGTCATGATTTCCAGCCGCGCACCTTGGGCGACGCTGTCCCGCGTCACCGCATCAAAACAAAATACCATGGCTTCGGGCTCTACACCCGAGAGCTGACCAATTTCAAGCCAGACGGTGGTGACTTTGGCAAAGTGATCTTTGCGCGCTGCATCCTCTATCAGTTGCAGCACCCCTTCGGCGAGCGACATTTCGTGCATAGCGGGCAGCTTACTGTTTTCGAAAAGCAAAAAAGTTTCGGCGGGACACCGGGGTCTGCCCAGCAGCCCTATCTTTTTTGTTAACCGCCTGGGGCGGCTGCGGCACCGTCAACAGGCCGACCAAGGAGGCGCGCGCCGTCATGGTCGCCTCCGACTGGCTTGAGAACTTGCCCATGGGCGAAAACAGCGAGCAGCTCTGGTACTCACCCAGCTCCGTTTCATGGCCGCCCAGAAACGCAAAATCACCCGCAGGGAACCTGACAAAGCGACGTTTGTTTTCACCCGTGGAGACCCAGTTGTCAATGCTGCCGGGCAGCAGCAACAGGCTCATGCACCAGGGCGTCACCACCATGCCCAGCCAATGCCCCTGCCAGCGCTGGAAATCAATGGCCTCGACGGACAGCGCCGGATTGAGAATGGGCACGTCGACCATGCATTCCTGCTGGATGCGGGAAAAAGCCGCTTCAACCGCGTCAGCCGGACTGACAATGTGAATGTTGGGGCTCATGCGGATTCACCCCAGCGCCTGGCGTCATCGTGCTCTGCCATCAGCTCCTGCATCAATGCCAGGGATTCCTGCGCTCGCGCCGAGTCGATCCGCTCAAACGCAAAACCACCGGCCTGAATCAGCAGGTAGTCGCCGACCGCAATTTCTTCATCCAGCAACAGCAGGCTGACCTCGCGCCTCAAGCCAAAACACTCCGTGACGGCTGTGCCAGCACGAACCTCGATCACGCGGGAAGGTGCGGCCAGGCACATCTCAAGCGACCTGTGCCGTCAGGGGCTCAAGCGCATAGCCGCGCAAAACCAGTTCAGCAACGGCCATCTCGACCAATTGCGGAATTGTTTCCGCAATGGTCGGCGTCATCTCCATGCCCAGTTCCAGTGAAATCGGCTCAACGCCCAACACCACAATTTCTTTCGGCATGGTGTCTAGCAGTTCCAGACTGGCCAGCACATCGGGCAGACCAATTTGATGGGGCGAGAGCTTGCTGCGGAAAAAAACCGGAATCTGATCGCCCGATATTTTGACAACCGTCCCTGCCGCGGCACCGGTCCTGACGACATCGATCACGATCAGGAAATCGAGGTTGGACAGGTCTTCGATCATCTCCATGCCGGAGGTGCCGCCGTCGATAAGCTGCACCTCCGCGGGCATCTTGAAGGCCAGCTCCAGCGCCTCCACCGCGCGCACGCCTGCCGCCTCATCGGTCAGGATCGTGTTGCCGATACCCAGTACAACTGCATGCATAAAGTGAGGCCCCGAATGAAAAGAGTCAGCCATTCGTTGACCCTTGGATGGTACGCCGCTGCTAGACCGCCTTGACCGAGATGGCCGTGCCGCTCACAGTGTCGGTCAAATGGATGGCGCAGGCAATGCAGGGGTCAAAGGAGTGAATGGTGCGCAGCACTTCCAAGGGTTTTTCCGGGTCGGCGATGGGCGTATGGAGCAAGGAGGCTTCGTAGGGACCCGGCTCATCCTTCTCGTTTCTGGGACAGGCGTTCCAGGTGGAAGGCACCACGCACTGGTAATTCTTGATCTTGCCGTTGTCAATGACCACCCAGTGCGACAGGGCGCCGCGCGGCGCCTCATGAAAGCCCACGCCCATGACCTCGCCCTTGGGAAATACCGGCTTGTTGAAAGTGGCCAGATCACCCTTGCCCATATTGGTCAGCAAGGCGGTCCATTGGTCGGCCAGCAGATCCACATTGACGCAGCAAGAGATAGCGCGCGCCGCATGACGACCGATGGTGGAGTGCATGGCGTCGAGGCCAATCTTGGTCTTGGCCAATGCAGAGACCGTGTCAAGTGTGGCCGTGGCGTATTTGGTGGTGGCTTCATGACCGGCCGCCAGTCCATTGAGCACGCGGGCCAGCGGGCCGACCTGGGCGACCTTGCCGTAGAAGGTGGGCGACTTCATCCACGAATACTTGGCATCATCCTTGAAGTCGGTGTAGTTGGGTGTGGTCTCGCCCTTGTAGGGATGCAAAGCACCCGCTTTGTCATAGTTGTACCAGGAGTGCTTGACGGACTCTTCGACACCCTTGATCCAGTACTCGTCGTTGAACGACGAGATGGGCTTGCGCTTGGCCAGGTCGCCGCCCTCAATGAAACCGCCGGGGAAGGCAAACTGCGTTCCCTTGGCATCGAGCGGAATATCGGGCACCGACAAATAGTTGGTGACGCCTTTGCCTATGGCAGTCCATTCCGGGTAGAAAGCGCCCACGGCAGCGACGTCGATCAGGTAGACATTCTTGACAAAATCAGCCAGTTCATCGATCCAGCCCTTGATGGCCATCAGGCGTTCCACTGTCAACACCGCTTGTGAATCCGTCGCCAGCGGATTGGCCACACCGCCCACCGCCACATTCTGGATGTGCGGTGTCTTGGAGCCCAGAATGGACACGATCTTGTTGGCCTTGCGTTGCACTTCGAGCGCCTGCAGATAGTGCGCCACCGCCAGCAGGTTGACCTCGGGTGACAACTTCATGGCCGGGTGGCCCCAGTAGCCGTTGGTGAAGATGCCGAGCTGCCCGCCATTGACAAAATGCTGGAGCCGCTCGTGCACGCGCCGCATCTCATGCTTGCTGTTGAGGTGCCAGCTGGAGAGGCTTTCACCCAAAATGGCGGTTTTGTCCGGGTCTGCCTTGAGCGCCGAGGTCACATCGACCCAGTCGAGTGCCGACAGGTGGTAGAAGTGAACGATGCTGTCATGCACCGAGTGCGCCAGGATAATCAGGTTGCGGATGTACTGCGCATTGAGTGGAATTTCCATTTTCAACGCGTTTTCCACCGCCCGCACTGAGGTAATGGCGTGCACCGTGGTGCAGACCCCGCAGATGCGCTGCGTGATGGCCCAGGCGTCGCGCGGATCGCGTCCCAGCAAGATCAGTTCCACCCCGCGCCACATCTGGCCGGACGACCAGGCTTTGTTGACCTTGCCGCCATCGATGTCGACATCGATGCGCAAATGGCCTTCAATGCGGGTGATCGGATCAATGGTGATACGTTGTGACATTTTTGTCTCCGTCCTTGTTTTATTTAAGAAGCGACCTGCGCATGTTCCCGCGGCAACACCGGGAAGCGGCGGGTGATGATGATGTACCCGAGCACCTCGATGGCGAAGATGCCGACAGTGACCATGACTTCGGCCAGCGAGGGGAAGTAGGTCCAGCCCGAGCCGGTGAAATGCCCATAGCCAATCAGGAAGCCATTGAGGCGCAGCAAGATGCCACCGATCATGATGGCAATGCCTGCCAGAAACAGATTGGCCGGGTTGCGCCGAGCCTGCGTGCTGCCAATCAGGAAGAAGGGCGCGACAAAGGCGATGTTCTCAATCCAGAACGAGATGGCGACCCAGTCCGGATGAAAAGCCTCACCCAGCGCGCCCCGAATCAGCAGGTCGCCAAAGCGCACCACCAGATAAACCGCCAGCACACCCAGCATGATTTTGGACAACGGGTTGAGCAGACGCATCTCTATCGTCCGGCGGTAACCGGCTGCCGCGACACAGGACTCGAACAGCACCACGCCATATCCAATCACGATGGCGGTGAGAAGGTAGATCAAGGGCACCGCGGGCGTTTGCCACAACGGATTCACCTGCCCACCCATCACCACCAGCATGGTGCCCAGCGAGGACTGATGCATCATGGGCAACAACACGCCCAGCGCAATAAAGAAGAACAGCCACTTGTTGAGTTTCTTCTTCACATCCCGTCTGCCCATTTTTTCCAGAAACACGGGTGAAAACTCAATCCACATCACCAGGATGTAGGCCGTGACGCAAACCGCCACCTCAAACATCACGGAACTGGGATTGGCATAGCCCGGCCAGAAGATGTGCCAGAAGTTCCACCAGCGCCCAAGGTCCACGAAGATGCCCGCGCCCGCGAGTGTGTAGCCAAAAAGACTGGCCAGCAGAGCCGGACGCACCAGCGGGTGGTATTCACCTTTGTTGAAAATATAGACCAGCAAGGCGACCGAGAAGCCGCCGCAGGCCAGCGCCGAGCCGATCATCACATCGACCACGACCCAGATGCCCCAGGAGTAACCGTCGTTGATATTGGCCACCATCCCCAGGCCAAATATGAAGCGCACCAGAAGAATGGCAGCCATGATGGCAATGAGAACACCACAGACCAGCGTTGCCGCATTGACCAGACTGCCGCCGACCGGTGTGGGCGCCGCATGTTGATGAGTCGTCATGATCACTTCTCCCCTTTGTCTTTGTCAGTGCCTGACTCATCGTCCTCGTCATGTACGTTGCGTTTGGCAATGAAGCTCAATGCGCCCAACACGACCACCGGCATCACCAATCCACCGTAAAGTGAATGCTGGAGGGTCTCCGACGTGGCCGCCGACGACTTGGGTGGCAAGTCGGGCATGCCGACCTTGGCAAAAGTTACCGCGGAGAGTTTGAGCACCTGCGTGCCGCCGAATTCTTTCTCGCCATACACGTGCTGGAGATAGTTGCCGACCGGACCTTCATAGCTCTGATCCGGGCCGCCAATCTTGCCTCTCGGGTAACGTGTGACGCTGCCGGGCTTGAGTGCAATACGTCGTTTGGCTTCAAGCAGCAGATCGGCACTGCGGCCATAGAGCGTGGCACCGGTTGGGCATACTTCGGCGCAGGCGGAGTAGTGACCGTCAGCGTAGCGATGACGACACAACTCACATTTGCCAATCTTGCCGGTGGGCGAGTCGTATTGGTATTTGGGAATACCAAACGGGCAAGCCACCACACAATAACGGCAGCCGACACAGGCGCCGGGGTCGTAGGCCACAATGCCGGTTGCCGGGTCTTTCGTCATGGCCGACACCGGACAAGCAGACACGCAGGAGGGGTCGGCGCAATGCATGCACGATGTCTTCATGAAGGCAAAGCCATTCACCTCGGCATCTTTGGTCTGCATCGTGCCGTTGCGGTACATCTTGATGATGTTGAAGGTGTAGCCCGACGTGTCCAGTGGCGTGTCCCAGAGACGATCTTCGGTCGAGAACTCCGGCGGATTGTTATTGGCCTCTTTGCAGGCGGCCACGCAGGCCTTGCAGCCGATGCACAGCGTCGCGTCATACAACAGGCCCAGCGCCTCGGCCGGGCGACTATGGGTCTCGCGCGCGCAAGCTGGTGGCGCAACTGCGGCTGAGGTGATCGCTGCGCCACCCGCAACAACCCCTTTCAAGAAGTGACGACGAGTGTCCATGATTACACCTGAGCCTGGTCTTTGGACTTGCCTTCAGCTTTGGCGCGCTCGGCCTCGGATGCCGCGTGCGACAAGCCCAGATTGCGCGTCAACATCACGGCAGCGCCAGCCGCGGCGCCGGCCAACGCAGCGAGCGCAGCAGCAGAGGCAAAGGACGCACCCTTGCCTTGTTCTTCCACAATGCGCGGATACTGTTGCGGTGGCACGATATTGATCACTGTGGCGACCTGATGAATCGGCTTGGTAAAGCCCACGCCTTTTTCACTGCAACCGATGCAGGGGTGGCCACAGCCGACCGGCCAGTTGTTTTCGCCCGCGTCGCCAAATCCTATGGTTGAGCAATTGGCATAGGTTTCCGGCCCTTTGCAGCCCAGCTTGTAGAGGCAGTAGCCCTGACGATGGCCCGCATCACCAAACTCCATCGCAAAGCGCCCGGCATCGAAGTGCGCGCGGCGTTCACAGTTTTCATGAATCAGGCGCGAGTAGGCAAATTTGGGGCGCCCCAATTTGTCGACGTCAGGTAGCTTGCCAAAGGTCAGAAAGTGCACCACGGTGGCGAGAAAGTTATAGGGGTTGGGCGGGCAACCAGGGATGGTGACCACAGACTTGCCCAGCACCTCGGCCACACTGGAGGCGCCGGTCGGATTGGGGCCGGTAGACGGCATACCTCCCCAGGAGGCACAAGAGCCAATGGCGATCACCGCCGCCGCATCAGCGGCACATTCTTTGACCAGATCAATCGCGGTGTGGTCCCCGATCTTGCAGAAAATGCCGTTGTCCTTGACCGGAATGGCGCCTTCAACCACCAGCACATATTTGCCTTTGTGGGTCTTCATCGCGTCTTTGCGGGCGGCCTCGGCCTGGTGCCCGGCGGCGGCCATCAAAGTCTCGTGGTAGTCGAGCGAGATGACGTCCAGAATCAGCTTTTCCAGCGTTGGATGTTCAGCCCGCAACAGCGACTCCGAGCAGCCCGTGCACTCCTGAAAGTGCAGCCAGATCACCGATGGACGCTGGCTGGTTTCTATTGCCTTGGCCACCGCAGCTTCGGCGCCTTTTGGCAGTCCCATGGTGACCGCTAGCGTGGTGCAAAATTGCAGATAGTCACGCCTTGACATACCCAGGCGTTGCTCGACGCCATGGAACGCATCGGACCCCAAGTCAAATAGCTCATTCATATCGCCCATGTCTTGTCTCCTCATAACGCCAGGTCGAGTCTGGACCTGATCGCTACGACATAGGCAATTTACGGGCCAAGCTGAAACTGCGATTTTCAGGTCAAAATTTAAGGGTTTACCCGAGCTAAAAAACGCAATTTCAGCGTACGGATGGTTAGCAAATATGCAGCCTGCTAACCAGTATTTCCGTGACCAAATTGACCACCACGCCGTCATGACGATTCTGTTTCATTGGTGTTGGCGCGCGAGCCGAACCAGGCACGAATCTTGTATGAAAATCTTGTCTTTCCATAATCATATTTAGGAGCATCCCATGAAATTCTTGTCCCATAGATTGCTGCGCAATGTCAGCGTTGGCAGCTTGGCGCTGGTTGCTGGTCTGGCGCAGGCCCACACAGGGCATGGCACCACGGGTGTCTTCGAGGGGCTGGTTCACCCCTTCGGACTGGACCATCTGCTGGCCATGGTGGCAGTGGGCATGTGGTCGGTGTCCGCCCTGCCTGCCAGCAGGGTCTGGTGGGGGCCTGCCACGTTTCTGCTTGCCCTGGTAATTGGTGCAGCGCTTGGCGCCATGGGCTTGACCATGTCCTGGCTTGAACAGCTGATTTCCTTGAGTGTGGTGCTGTTCGGTGTCATGCTGGTCGCCTCGCGTCAAAAAATGCCGCTCGCGCTTGGCTTGGGATTGATCGCCTTGGCGTCATCAATGCACGGTCTGGCGCACGGTGCTGAAACCCCGGATACCGGCTTTGCCGGCTACGCCGCTGGCTTTCTGTTAACCACCGCCACACTCCACTTGGGCGGTGCGGCGGCTGGTTTGGGCGTTCGCCGCTATCTCGCCAGCACAGCCGACTGGGTCATCACCGCGATGGGAACCCTGTTGGGGGGTGCTGGTCTGTATTTGTTCAGCCAATTGTGATCCGTAGAGGCAAAAAGAGGTGTCTTAAACCTCTTTTTTCAGGAGAGTAAGGCGGGCCTTGACCTGTTGCGCAGGCCCTAAGATACTTGCCCGGCTAGCAACACAAGGATCGCTGTGGCCAACTTACTCCAACCTGCCGTTATGTCGGCGCCTCATGTGCACCTGACGGATCCGCTGTCCGGGCTTGCGGCTTGGCTGAGCTACTTCCGTAGCGCCGAGATACCGGTACTGGCCGAGACCGCCGAGGCTCTGGAAGCGTTACGCGCCCGTGAGGATGATGTGGATGCGAGCATGTTGAGCTCGGTCATACAGAATGACCCGCTGATGACACTCAAGCTACTGGCGCATGTGGGCTCCAAGCGTCGGCCAGACGCAGCCACCGGCACCGAAACCATCACCAGCGCGCTGGTGATGATGGGCATTTCGCCATTTTTTCAGCACTTTGGCGCGCAACCCACGGTTGAAGATCGGCTGCAAGATCAGCCGCTGGCGCTTGAAGGTTTGCTTGATCTGCTGAAACGCGCCGAACGCGCCAGGCTTTTTGCATTGGGTTTTGCAGTGCATCGCGCTGACCTGGACGCCGGCGCCATCCAGCTGGCAGCGTTTTTGCATGACTTTGCCGAAATGTTGCTCTGGTGTCATGCGCCCGCCCTGGCGCTCAAGATGAGCGAGGCGCAGCGCGTCGACCCGACGCTGCGTTCTGCCAGCATCCAGCGTAGTGTGCTCAATATAGAGCTGGACGATTTGCGGCAAGCGCTGATGCAAGACTGGCGCCTGCCCGAACTGCTGGTGCACATCAGTGACGGCAAGCATCCCGACCACCCGAGCGTGCGCAACGTTCTGCTGGCCGTGCGGCTGGCCCGGCACACCATGCTCGGCTGGGACAATGCAGCCCTGCCCGACGACATTGACGACATCGCCAGCCTGCTCAACGTGTCGCCCCGCATTGCGCTGGCGTTTGTGCACAAGATTGATCAGTCAGAGTAATAGGCGTGTGTCCACGCAAGGTTTCGGGTATCAGCGGCTCGCCGTTGACGTCTTTTCGCAGCTTCTTGGGTCGCCCAGGTCTTACCCATGCTTACACATGCGCTGGTCTGATCCAGTTTGATTTGATGCAAGTCATGTTCCGGCGGATCGGTGGTCAAATTTCAATTCTGTCCCTTGACATGATGAGCGGCCGAATGCTCAAATTCACCCGTCAAGTCTCGTGTTATTTTTTTAGGAGCTTTTGAATGTTTAAATCCACTCTCACCATCGTCAGTGCGTCGCTTATGTTGGCATTTGCCAGTGTGGCCCCGGCTCATGCCGCCGTTGACGCCGACGCCGCGCAAGCACTTTTCAAGAAGAATGATTGCACCAAGTGCCATTCAGTTGATAAAACCAAAAAAGGTCCGTCTTTGAAGAAGATCGCGGCCAAGTACAAAGGCAAAGCGGACGGCCAGGAAAAAGTCATCAAGAACATAACGACGGGACCCAAGGTCAAGCTTGACGATGGCTCTGAAGAAGAGCACAAGATCATTGACTCCAAAGACCCAGCCGCGCTCAAGAATGTGGCCGACTGGATTCTCTCGCAGTAACCCTTCTTGGTCCCGTGATCGGGTCGATCATCGGACGAGTAAATCTTTCGACGGCAGGGGTTGATCCGGAAAAAATCAATCACTACTGAAGAAGACGGATCCATAACGCTAATCGCTTACAGCGGTTAGCGTTATGTCGTTTTACGGGAACATGATGGAGAAAAAATGAAGCACTTGTCGGTTCAATCGGCCGCAGTCTGGCTGGTGTTGGCTTCAGCAGCGGGCTGCAGCGATAGCAATGTTGGCAGCAGTGAGAGGCCTGCATCTTCGCCCGTTGCCGTGAGTGCTAACGCAGTGACGGCAAATGATGCCGCCGCAAAGACCGCCGCCAAAGCCGCCGATGCCGCTGCCGCAACAACCGCCGCCAAAGTCACCGCCGCTGTACCCACTGCTGTACCTACTGCTGTACCTACTGCTGTACCTACTGCTGTACCTACTGCTGTACCTACTGCTGTACCTACTGCTGTACCTACTGCTGTACCTACTGCTGTACCTACTGCTGTACCTGCGGATGCCGATGCGGCACAAGCATTGTTCAAGCGAAATAGTTGCAACAAGTGCCATTCGGTTGATAAAAGCAAAACAGGTCCATCCCTGCAAAAGATTGCAGCCAAGTACAGGGGCAAGGCTGATGGTCAAGAAAAAGTCATCACGAATATTACGACCGCACCCAAGATCAAGCTTGACGACGGTAGCGAGGAAGAGCACAAGATCATCGATACCAAGGATCAGAAAGAACTGAAGAATCTGTCTGATTGGATTCTTTCGCAGTAACATCTGCCCCACTTTACAAAAATACAAGAATGTTTGGCGAGATTGAATCGCAGAGAAGCGGCAGTGCCGTTTAAACAGCTTCCAACGGGTCGTGCGATACCGTTTATAGGGCAACCGACGGAGAAAAAATGAAACAATTATTAGTACGATGGGGCATGGCTTGCTCGGTGGTGGTTGCCATGGCCGGTTGCGGTGGTGGTGGCGGTGATGGGGGCAATGTGCAGCCGCCGTCTTCAGCCGCGGTCAATAGCGCCATCGCAACGGCGAGCGCATTAGCGGCCAACGACACGGCGATAAATTCCGCTGCGCCCTTCACTGCGGTGCAGGCAGCCGGTGTACCGGTCGTCACAGTCAACAGCCCGCCCAAGGTCAACTTCACGGTGTTTTCTGACGGCGCGGTCAAAACCGGTTTGGTCATCACCAACGTGAGCTTTGCCATTGCCAAGCTTGTGCCCGGTGCCAATGGCAACCCGGACCAGTGGGTGAATTACATCTATCGCAAAGAGACTGCAACAGCTGGGGTCGGCCCGGGGACGCCCGGTGCGCCTGTGCTCGCTACAGCCATGCAGGCCACAACCGACGGCAAGCAAACCGACGCTGCACTGCTGGCAGCCCAGTTGGTTTACAACGCCGACGGCTATTACACCTACACCTTCAAGACCGACATCAAGGACGTCGCCCAGACCAATGGGGTGGTCTTCGAGCCCGCGTTGACGCATCGCGTCGCCATCCAGCTGAGCTACAAGAATGCCAAGGGTGAGACGGTTCTGGTCAACCCTTACTTCGACTTCACCATCGGTGCCGATGGCAAGTCTGTCCCGGTGACTGACCCGGCCAAAACCCGCAAGATGACAGACGTCGCGTCCTGTAACAATTGCCACGGCAAGCTGGCCTTGCATGGTGGCGGACGCGTCGACACGCAGTTCTGCGTGATGTGCCACAACCCCGGCACCACCGACGCCAACAGTGGCAACGTCCTGAATCTGGCCACCATGGTCCACAAGATCCACGCTGGCAAGCGGCTAATGGCCGCGGGCGAGGACTACACAATCTGGGGCTACCAAAACAGCATGAACAGCTACGCCGATGTCGGTTTTCCGCAAGACCTGCGCAACTGCACGGTGTGCCATTCCGGTGCCAACCCCAAGACCCCGCAGGGTGACAACTGGAAGACGAAGCCGAGCAAGGAGGCATGCCTGACCTGTCACGTCAGCAATGTGGGATCGGCTTGGGAAATCAGCCATAAGCTCATTGCCGGTACCCTCGTCGGGGCCGGGGCGCAAGCCAACGCGTTAACGAACCAGCAGTGCGCCAATTGTCATAGCGCGGGCTCGGTTGTCTCTGCAGAAAGCGTGCACTTTAACCAGGTCGAGGTGAATGCCGCCAAGTACAAGATGAACATTGAGAGCGTCGCCTTTAACGATACGGCTGACCACAAAACCCGTAGCGTGACCGTCGAGTACTTCCTCTCAGATCCCACGAATGGTAATGCTGCGTACAACCTGGTGACGTCGGAATGCACCGGCACTGCCCCCGCCATCGCTTGTGCCAACACGACCAAGTTCGGCAACCTCCGCTTCTATCTCGCCTTCCAGAATATGGTTGGCCAGTCAGATGGCACGACCGAGTTCTCGGCCTACAACAATGGCGGCAGTAGCGCCAATGCCTACGCGTACCAGGGCACCAATGACGGCAGCAACCACTATACGGTGAGCATTCCCGTCCCCGACGACACCGCCACTGCGGTTGCGAAAGGCACGGCCCGCGTCGTCAGTATTGGGCAGGTCAAGGAACACATGCTGGCAGCGACGTCCGGGACCAATCCTCGGCCCGAGGTGGTGCCAACGGTGCTGGTGAACACGGTGGTGCAGCACGCCTACAAGGAACTCGCGCTGACGGGTGCCTTGCTGCCGCGCCGCACCGTTGTCTCCAATGACAAGTGCAACGTTTGCCACGGCGCGCTGGGGACCACTTCCGGATCGAATACGCTCGCCAATGCCTTCCACGGAGGTGCCCGCAACACCGTTGAAGCCTGTGTGGTCTGCCATGACGCGAACCGGATGTCCTCAACCATCATGACCAATGGCATGGCGCTCAATGAGTCCTACCAGTTCAAGCGCATGATCCACGGCATCCATGGCAACTCCAAGCGCATTTATCCGTTCACGCATGGCAACAAGGTGGTCGGAGCATTCTGCAACCCCGCCAATACCAGCGACATTGCCAAAGCTGCTTGCGATGGCACCCTGACGTTTGCGACTGATGTTGAAAACTATGCCGCTGAGGTTGCCTATCCAGACGCTACGCTCAACTGCAACGCCTGCCACGTGAACAACTCCTACAAGACCGATATGGGCACGCTGGGTGCTGTCGTTCAGAAGGACGCCGGCGTGACAGATCCGAACCTCTGGAAGGTTATCTCGCCCAAGGCGGCCACCTGCACGTCCTGTCACGACTCTAACGCGGCCATCGCGCACGTCACCAAATTTGGTGGTGCAACGTTCGGCGACAAGTCGCAAGCAGCCGTTGCCATGCCGCGCGAGTCCTGCGACGATTGCCATGCGAGCGGCGGCGTCAAGAGCGTGGACACCGTCCACGGTCAGAAATAGCCATGAGCAGGAGAGGCTTGTCACAAGCTTCTCCTGCTGTTTTGATCGTTAGGACCTTCGGCGCAGTGTCGTGAGTCAGAGCAAGTTTTTGAAGGGGTTTGGGATGCGAATTAAGCGTTTAATGGCCGTCGTTGGCCTCAGTTTGTTCGGGTTGCTCGGTTCAGCCTGGAGCGCCGAGCCCGTCGGGGCGGCGTTGTGCGTGACCTGTCACGACGAAGAAGACCTGCCAGACATGAGCAGGTCCGCGCACGGCTTCACCGCTGACAAACGCGCGCCGGATTGCATCAGCTGCCACGGCCCGAGTCCGACCCATGCCAAGAAGCCAGCCGGCGTCGCCGAGCGGCCCCATCCCGACCGGATGTTCACCAAGAAGTCGACCACGCCTGCGAGCGAGCGCAACGCGGCCTGCCTGACCTGCCACAACAAGGACGCCAAGCGCGCGTTGTGGGGCGGCAGCCAGCACGATGCCGCTGACGTTGCCTGCAATTCCTGCCACAAGATCCATGCCAACAGCGACAAGGTGCTGTCCAAGGCCACCCAAACCGATGTCTGCTACACCTGCCACAAGGAGCAACGCACACAGATGAACCGGCCTTCGCACCACCCGGTGCCAGAGGGCAAAATGAGCTGCTCGGATTGTCATAACCCGCATGGATCGGCCGGCCCCAAGCTGGTCAAGCGCGACAGTATCAACGACACCTGCTACACCTGCCACGCCGAAAAGCGCGGCCCGTTCGTGCATTCGCATGAACCCGTCACCGAAGACTGCTCCAACTGCCACAATGCTCACGGTACAACCGTTGCGTCCATGCTCAAGGCCCGTCCGCCCTTGCTGTGCCAGCAATGCCACACGCCGCACGCCCAAACCGGCGATGGCCCGATTCCTGGCCAGCTCACGAGCGCCACTCGCAGCCAGAACTCTGTCACCATCTGGCAGGGCCGTAGCTGCCTGAACTGCCACACGCAGGTTCACGGTTCCAATAATCCGTCGACCACCAACCCGACCCCACAGCTCTTGATGCGCTGATGTACGGAGAGCAATCATGACCAGTATCGTTACATCATTTCGCTTTCAGCGCACCGCGCTTGCCTTGGCAGTGTGTGCCGCTTTCGCCCCCGTTCAGGCCCAGGCCGAGGATGACGCTGCCAGCGCCGCACAAACCACGATAAGTGTTGGCCTCGGCGCGGTCGACGGCTCCAACGCCGACCGGGCGCTGTTTCGCCAATACAACGGTTTGCGCGATCAAAGCGCCGTCGGCATGCTGGACATCGACTACAGCCTGCGCAAACCAGAGACCTCTAGCTGGGTCCAATTTACGGGTTCGAACCTGCTGGGCGACACGCGTGAGCTGGGCTTGGTCTGGAAGAATCCGGGTAGCTGGAAGTTCACCGCCGACTATGGTGAGTTGGTTCACTACGATCCAAATAGGGTTAATACCGGCCTGCTTGGCGCCGGTTCGACGACACCGCAGGTGGTCGTTGTGCCTCAAGGTACGGGGGCCGAACTTGACTTGAAGACCAAGCGAACCAGCCTGGGGCTCGGGTTCACCAAGATCATCTCGCCAAGGCTTCAATTTGCAGTCGATCTGAAGACCGAAAATAAAGAGGGTGCGCGGCTGTTCGGTCTCGGCCAGATCTGCTCCCCCCTGATCACGGGGTCGTGCAACACCGCGCTGGGTTCTGGCGTGCTGATGCTGCCCGAGCCCATCAACGCCAACCACAGTCAGGTCGAAGCCCGCTTGAGTTATGCGTTGGAAAAGCTGCGTTTCAGCGTCGGCTACTATGGCTCGTTCTACCGCAATGACAACGCCGCGCTTCAGCCGAATTTGGGTGGCTTCGCCAGCACCACCACGCCAGTGCTGAATTCACTGGCTCTGGCGCCAGACAACCAGGCGCATCAACTCGACCTGAGTGGCAGCTACGACTTCACCGGCACCACACACGGCTCATTTAAGCTGGGTTACGCCCAAGCCACACAGAACGCTGACTTTGCCGGCGCCGGTCTGATTGGCCCTGCAGGCGTCGCGAATCTTGGTGCTCAGGTGAATACGACGATGGCCAAAATTGGTATTACCTCGCGCCCGATACCCAAGCTCTCGTTGCTGGCCGATCTGCGCTATGAAGACAAGGACGACCAGACGCCGCTTGCCAACTACAACGTCGCTGGTGCGGGTGCAACTGCCGTGTCCGCCACCAACCGCGATCTTTCCAGCAAGAAGATCAAGGGCAAGCTGCAGGCCAGCTGGCAATTCACCAGTGACTATCGCGGCACCCTGGGTGCAGACTACGAATCCATTGATCGCGGCGCCTTCACCGCGACCAGTGCGGTGTCGGGCTTCATCCCACTGCGCCAGGAGACGACGGAGACGGGCGTGCGTGCAGAGCTGCGCCGCCGGTTGACAAATGACTTGAGCGGTGCGATCAGTGTGTCCAGCAGCAAACGTGACGGCTCAAACTGGTTGCAGGGCAGCAGCAGTGCGACAGGAGTCACCGAGGTTGCCGACCCCGCCACCAGCCTGTCCAGCGCCATCTTCATGCCGACACTGGCCGATCGCCAGCGCGACAAGATCAAGTTGTTTGCCGACTGGCAGCCCAGCGAGAAGTTGAGCC
Organism: Rhodoferax ferrireducens T118; assembly: GCF_000013605.1. NCBI lineage: Bacteria > Pseudomonadati > Pseudomonadota > Betaproteobacteria > Burkholderiales > Comamonadaceae > Rhodoferax > Rhodoferax ferrireducens. The sequence continues at coordinate 4,554,110 of NC_007908.1, read as the reverse complement.
TTCAGTTCAGCGCTGAAGAAGGTAAAGACAAGTTCAGTACGCCCAGCACTTACGGTTTGCACGATACCCGCATGAATCAATTCAGCGTTGATTGGGGCTACGCGTTGTCTGACAAATGGGCCTTGAACGGCTATGTGTCCCAGGGCCTGCAAACTTTGAATCAGTCGCACCCTGCTGGTTACGTGATTGCTTTTGACAACACGAACACCGGTGTTGGTCTTGGCTTCACTGGCAAACTTGCCAGCAAGCTCCTGGTCGGTGGCAACCTGTCCTACGTAGATGACAAAAGTGTCTACAAGCAAACGCTCGTGAGCAGCGGGGGTTTGCCAGATGTGGTCTATCGCCAGACCGCGCTGAAATTGTTCGGCAAGTACGAGCTAGAGAAAGGCTCTTCGGTACGTGTTGATCTGGTGCACCAGCGCGTTAGCGTGAATGACTGGGCTTGGGACAATAACGGCGCGCAGTTCGCATATTCAGACGGCACAACGGTGACACAAAATCCGAACCAAACCGTCAGTTTTATCGGCGTCACTTATATCTATCTGTTGAAGTAGCCCGCTTGAGCGGGTTAGAATTTTCCCCGGGGGATCCGCGCCTGGCCACCCGGGAACATGTGCCTTTCGTCATTTGGCACAGCAAGAATCGCCTGTCCATTGCTGGGTATCAGGACAAGCCTCTGGCCAATCTAGCAAGGCCGCTTTGCCGCTGACTGCGAACTTGTTGAGGTTGCGAGGCATAAAAACTCCATTGCGGAAATGTCATGCCTCACACGCAAAAATTCTGACAGGCGCCCTAACTGCTGGTTCAGTAGTACACGACTGCAGCGCTTAGTCGAATGTGCCAAGTTGTAACAGCATTGCGCTTGATCTAAGACAAACATCCCATCACTCCTTGATAGACGAACGGCACGTGCAATGGTACAAACGCTTCCACATGTAAAGTTTTATAAAGCATGTGTCAATGTGGCATTAACGTTAAGGAGTCCTCAGTGAAATACCCTGATTTGTCTAGTAGAAGTCGACTACGGTCGACCTGGCTCAAGTTCGCGTCAGCGAGCTTGCTAGCCGTCGCCATTGCAGGTTGCGGTGGTGGCAGCGATGGTGCCCCCGGTGCAACTGGTGCCCCTGGCGCCCCTGGTGCTCCTGGTGCCCCTGGCGTGGACCTCACTGCCCTGGTGAATGTCGGTAGCAACACCACTGCGGCAACGCCTGCAGCTGCAGCCGCCTGGCAATCGCTTGCGCCCCAGGTCACGGTGACCAGCGTCACCATCAACAGCGCCCCGGTTGTCAAGTTCACCGTCAAGGATGCGGCTGGTAAAGCGATCGTGGGCCTTGCCAACTACTCCCAAAGTTCAACCGCCACCGTCAAGGGACTGACCAATCTGGGCTTCACCTTGGCCAAACTGGTGCCCGGCACCAATGGCGACCCCAGCAAATGGGTCAGCTACAACGTTATCAGGCCCGTCACCGTCGCAGAGCAGGGAGGCACCATTGCCGCCACTGCTTCGTGCAACAAGACGGCCACTGCCGCAGCCACCTGGTGCGGCACCTACCCAACCACCGACACACAGGGCACCCTGGTCGATAACGGTGACGGCAGCTACCAATACACCTTCTTCCGCGACGTCACCAAGGTCAAGGACCTCGTCGCCGGCCTAACGGACACGGCTGATGGTCTTTCCAAGAAAGCTGACCTGGGCGACCTGAGCTATGACCCGACCCTGACTCATCGTCTGGGGATTCAACTCGGCGGTGCCGCTCCTGGCACGGGCAGCAACAATCCGACCGCCAACAGCACCGGAGCACCCGCTTCAGTCAATATGGTCAACACCGCAAACGCCGTGTACAACTTCCGGCCCGATGGCGCGGCGGTGACCGCCTCGCGCGACATCGTCAAAATCGATTCCTGCAGTTCCTGCCACCAGGGCCAAGTTCTGGCGCATGGCAGCCGCAAGGATCCCAACTATTGCGTGACCTGCCACACTGACCAGATCAGATACTCGTTCAGCATGGAGGCGCCTGCCAGCGGCTTCACCTTGACTGGTGGCATAACGGGTACAACGCAGCAGAAACGTGCCGAGCAAGCGGTTGTCAATGGCCGGGCTGTCGGTAACCTGCCCAACTTCCTGCATAAACTGCACATGGGTAACGGACTGGTCAAGCAAGGCTACAACTACAACGCCAATGGCGGCGCCATGCTGTTCAATGAAGTCACCTTCCCGCAGAATGTCAATAATTGCACGACCTGCCACGACGGTTCTGCGACCGCGGCGATCAAGACTGCCAATGGCGACAACTGGAAGAGCGTGCCCAGCCTTCTCGCTTGCGGCGCCTGCCATGACGGCATCAACTTTGCCACTGGCACCGGGGCAACACTGGCTGACAAGGCCAAGGATCTTGCAGCCAAAGTCGCAATTGGAACCACACAGACCGGTCACGTTGGTGGTGCCAAGGCCAATAACGCCCAATGCGTGTTGTGCCATGATGCAGTAACCATTCCGACCTACCACGCTGCCGAAAATGCATCGCCGCATAACCCGACCGTTCCGGTCGGACTGAAGAATTTCAAATACGAAATCAAGTCCGCCGCCGCCACTGCGACCAGCGTCACGGTCGTGTTCAAGATTACCGCCGACGGAACGCCAGTTACCTTCTTGGCCCCAGCCGCAGGCATGGCCAATCCGTTGACGGGCTTCACCGGTGCGCCAGGCTTCTTGCTGGCCTATGCAAAGACGCAGGATGGTGTCACCACGCCGATCGACTACAACAACCTGGGCAATGGCCAAAGTAACGCCCAGCCAGTCAGCGTGTCGATCGCCAGCTTGCTGGACACAGCCAAGGCCACCACTGTGGGCACCTTGGCCGGTCCTGACACCAGCGGGTACTACACCGCAACCATCGTTGGTACTGCCAATGTCTTCCCCACCGGTGCGGTACTTCGTACGGTGGCACTGCAAGGTTATTTCACCCAGGTTGCGCCTGCAGCCGCTCGCCACACCCTGTCGGTCGTGAAGATGGTGGGTACCGACGCAGCACGCCGTTCTGTGGTGGAGCCTAACAAGTGCGGCAACTGTCACGAGGTGTTTGAAGGACACGGCGGCAACCGCAACATCGGTCTTGGCTCTGAAGGCATTGTGGTCTGTCTCGTTTGCCACAACCCTGGCTTGGTCACCAGCGGCCGGGGTATACCAGACGTCACGCTTGCCAACTGGAAGTTCACGACTGCAGAAGATGCCATCCTGACGGCTTGGGGTGTTGTCAAGACCGCGGTGAACGGCGCTTTGGGATTCCCGCAGGTCTCCAATAACTTCAAGGACATGATTCACGGTATCCATGCTGGCAAGGACCGTACCAACCCGATCGCCATTGCACGCAATCGCGGGGCCTCGGTAAACTTGACTGCTGGTACACAAAGCGGCGCGATCACATTGATCGACGGCAACGAAATCGGCTTCCCGGGCATTCTGAACAACTGCGAGTCCTGCCACAAAGCCGGTACTTACAGCACGGTTCCGGCCAACACGCTGGTGAGTTCATTTGAGGCAAACATTGCTGCGGCGAACACGACCACGACCGACGCGGTGAACGCTCTCAAACAGCCGAATGTGTACGACAAGGTGACGACCCCGTTCACTGCCGCCTGCGTCAGCTGCCATGACGCGGCCACAGCCCAGGCCCACATGACCCTGAACGGCGGTCAGATCCTGGTGCTACGCACTGCAGCAAACACGGCGGGTGAATCGTGCGCCGTGTGTCACAGTGCTGGCAAGGAGTTTGATGCCGCGGTCGTTCACAAATGATCCACGCATTCTGAGACAGGCCGAGTTGGGGTACTGAGCAAAGTGCCCCGACAGTCGGACTCAAGAAAACAACCCGGATACGGCGACGTACCCGGGTTATTTTTTGCCTGGCTGGGTCGCAAAAACGACCCTTGCCAATTCATTCGGAAACAATACAAATAAGGATGAAGTGATATATGTTGCGCTTGACCTAGCGCAAATAACTCACTTTGTTCACTGCGCCAAACTCTTTCTAAAGTAGTACAAACGCATACGCACGTAAAGATGTGTAAACACGGAATGAAGTTTGTATCAACGTTAAGGAGTTCTCAGTGAAATATTCTGAACTTTCAAGTCAAAAAAGAGCGGGGCCGCATTGGCTCAAGTTCGCTGCGGCGGGCTTGCTCGCGGCTGCCATTGCTGGTTGCGGTGGTAGCGATGGCGCTGCTGGCCCGGCCGGCGCGACCGGACCTGCCGGGGCGACTGGCCCCGCTGGCACACCTGCCGTTCCCACAGTCAGTGTCGCAGCCCTTACGCCTGCACAGTGGGCGGATGCCAATTTTACCGGTGTCGTCACTGGCGTTACCATCGCCAGCCCGCCGGTCGTCAGCTTCAAGGTGACTGATGCCACTGGCGCCCCCGTCATCGGTCTGGGTAGCACCTCCAAGAGCGCTACTGCAAAGTTCGCAAGTTATCCCAACCTGGCGTTCGCATTGGCCAAATTGGTACCAGCGGCCAACGGCAGCCCCAGCAAGTGGGTCAGCTACAACGTGACCACCGTAGAGACATCAACCGCCGCTATCACCGCCAGCAAACCCACCACCGACAACACCGGCACGCTGGTAGACAACGGTGACGGTAGCTACAAATACACCTTCTACCGAGATATCACCAAGGCCAAGGATGTGGTTGCGGCGCTCACCCTGACCGGCGCCAACAAGGCCGCCGACCTGGGCGACTTGACCTACGATCCGACTCTGACCCACCGTCTGGTGCTGCAGCTTTCGGGCAATGCGCCTGGAACCGGCACCAACACGGCCGATGCCGTTCAGGTGACCCCAGGGGTTGCCATGAAGAACCCGCTGAACGTCATTTATGACTTCATCCCTGCCTCCGGCAAGGTCGTCACTGACACCGACACGCAGCGCGAAATTGTGGCGATTGCCTCATGCAACCAATGCCACAGCAAGCTGGCGTTTCATGGCGGTGGTCGTGTTGACACCCGGTATTGCGTGGTCTGCCACAGTGACCAGCGCAAGTACAGCAACGCTGAAGCAGCCACCACATCTACCGGCTATTCTGGCAGCACGTACCGGATCAACGACAAGGCAGTCGGTAATTTCCCGATGTTCGTGCACGCACTTCATAAGGGCAAAGAGTTGACCAAGACCGGCTACAACTACGCCAACGTCCTGTTCAACGAAATCGGCTACCCACAACCGATCACCAACTGCGTCAAGTGCCATGATGGTTCCGCTACGGCCAAGAACAAGACGGCGCAAGGCGACAACTGGAAGAATGTCCCGAATCTGGTTGCGTGCGGCTCGTGCCATGACAATGTCAACTTTGCCACGGGTGCCAACCACATTGGCGGTGCCAAGGCTGACGACAAGCTGTGTGCACTTTGCCACGACGCAAGTTCGATCGCTTCGGTCTACCACGTGACGGTTGATCCGACCGGCGCGAATGGCCGTGGTGGTTATCCGTTGAACACTGCAGATAACGTGCCCACCCCCGGTTTCCCGTCGGGCCAAGGTCCGTCGATCCCGCTGGCTTCGCAACTGAATCTGCCAGCCGGTGTCTACAAGATTGGTCTTGAAATCAAATCGGTCACGGTTGCCGGTGCCGCAGGCGCCAAAAAAGCCACTGTCGTTTACCGTGTCCTGAAAGACGGTGCGCCAGTGACTTTGAATACCACGGGTAATTTGATTACCGGTGTTGACGGCACACCGGACATCTATTTGGCCTACGGTGTACCGCAGGATGGTCAACCAGCGGATGGCAGCACAGTGGTCGACTGGAATGCAAGCCAATCCGTGCATGTCAGCGACATCGTGGCAACGCAAGGTGCTCCCGCTGCAGATGGCTGGTACACCGTGGTGGTGAACAAGATCATTCCGGACAACGCCAAGATGGTTACGGCCGGCCTGGGCATCAACTACAACGGTTTTGTTCAGTTGAACAATGCAGCCTATCCGAAGGGCATCCGCCTGCGCGAGCCCAAGTTCGCCATGATGACTGCAACCGGTTACACCGCTCGTCGCGCCGTGGTCGATGGTGATAAGTGCAATAGCTGCCACGGCCAATTGGGTGTCGCTCCGTCCTTCCACAGCGGTGCCCGTAACAACGGCGCTGGCTGCGTAATGTGCCACACCCCCAACAATTCGACCGGCCATACCGGGGCGGCGAATAATTTTGGCGGTGGCTGGTCAGTCAGCGGCAAGAACCTGATTCACTCCATCCACGCGTCAGGCAAGCGGGAACAAGCGTTCACCTACGAAGCAACCGCCGCGAACCCGAACGGCTTCCAGGAAGTTACTTATCCTGGTGTGCTGAACAAGTGTGAACAGTGCCACGTGGCTGGTAGCTATGACTTCAGTGCCTCGGCCAATGCTGCGGCGTTGCCTAACCTGTTGTGGACCACTGAGGCAAAGACCGACATGAGCAATCCTACGTCGGCTCCTTCGATCGGACTCTCACCATGGGTTACCACATTGGGCGCAGGACAGGCGAACTATTCCACTACAGGTACTTTACCGCTTGGCAATCTGGTGACATCACCGGTGACATCGTCCTGCTTCGGTTGCCACGACAGCAAGACAGCGGTCGCGCACATGCAACTCAACGGCGGCACCATTTACGGCTTGGTTTCAGCCGTTTCTGTTAGCAAGACCACCGACCGCTCACAGGGCTTCGCCAAAGTCGAATCCTGCACGGTCTGCCATGGTACCGGCAAGGTGGCCGACATCAAGGTTGTTCACATGAACTAAGCAGCCCCACGCTGCACTTACCAAGAACCCCGGAGGCAGCAATGCCTCCGGGGTTTTTTAAGTTTTCTCCAATACACTAGCAAGCACCAAGATAAATCAAGGAACGATTTTCATGAAATTCAGCATCGCCAAAACCACCCTCATCTCCCTCACTCTGCTGTTGTCCGCCAGCGTATGCACGGCTGCAGACACCAAAGCTGTCGCGCCGCAGCAAGCCGCCAGCAAAGCGCAGGCGACCACCAAAAGCGTCAAGAGCGGCGCTGATGCCAAACCCAAGGTCGCGCCCAAAATCAAACTGGTTGACATCAACAGCGCCAGCGCTGCGGAACTGAAAAAGCTCCCTGGCATCAGCGACGCGCAAGCTGCCAAGATCATCGCTGGCCGACCTTACGGCAGCAAGGCTTGGTTGGTGAGTCACAACATCATCGACGCGGCAGTTTACGAAGGACTGAGACAGCAGGTTATTGCCAAGCAGCCGAACAAGGACGCAGTTAAGAACGCGGAGCTCTACATCAAAAAGAAATAGCAGGGCACCTGTCTTTATTTGTAGCCAATCTCAATCAGAAATGAACAGGCAGATGATGGGCATGTTGCGGCTACTTGCCACCTGGTCCGATTTGAGTCAAGATTAGCAAAATTAGTTCTGGAAGAGGTCTGCAATTTCGAATGGACGAATTGAATCCGACCTCAAGTTTGGGCTCTTGGCCGCTGTGCCGCTCGAAGCCATAGAGTCATTTGGGTGGCAAATTACCACGTCGTTTTTTTCTTTGAAGGATTATCAAAATGAAGCTTCTGACAACATTATTTCTGGCCGGCGGTTTGATGACTGCTTCGTTTGCTTACGCCGCACCCGACGCAGATGCAGCGCAAGCGCTGCTGAAGAAGAGCAACTGCACCAAATGCCACTCCGTCGACAAAAAGAAGGACGGCCCGGCGTACAAGGAAGTCGCCAAGAAGTACAAGGGCAAGGCCGATGCCGAAGCCAAGCTGCTTACGCATATCACCACGGGTCCGATGATCGAGATCGACGGTGTCAAAGAAGAACATTCCAAAGTCAAATCAAGCGATGTTGCCGAGCAAAAGAATCTGGTGCAATGGATTTTGTCGCTTTAATAGTCTGACCAGTTGAGGGCTCCCCCGGGGTCTTGAATGCCCCGGTGCGGGGGCTGAGTCCGGTTGAGCGTTGTCTCTTGCGGTTGTTCGTGGGTCATCAGCGACGCTGATACGTGTTTTCCTTGAGGAGTGCTACATGCCTAACAGAGTAATCGCAAAGGTGCGAAGAATGGTCTCGCGCAAAAGGGCCATTGTGGTGCTATTTGTCGGGTTTGCCATGGGCATAGTCGGGTTGAGCCTCTTTGGTACCAGCATGATCTATACCGGCACGGAGGCCTTTTGTGCCACCAATTGCCACGAAATGGCTGACAACAATACCCTTGAGTATCGCGACACGATTCACGACAAAAACCGCACGGGTGTGCGCGCCATCTGCTCAGACTGCCACGTGCCGCACTCCCCGGTTCCTTTGTACATTGCCAAAATGGGTGCGCTCAATGACTTGTGGAGTCACCACGTCACGCATGCAGTGGACACCAAAGACAAGTTCAACGCCGCGCGCCCGATGATGGCAACGCGCGTTTGGACTTACATGAAAGGCAACGACTCGCGCGAATGCCGCTTTTGCCATAACGAAGCCAAGATGGATCCGACAAAGCAGACACCAGTGGCACAAGCCCGCCATGCCAGGGCCAAGAAGGAAAAGATGACCTGTATTGACTGCCATTACGGTATTGCTCACACTGTGCCCGAGGGCCCGGGACCACAGGAAATTGAAGTTGACAAGAGCTTCATCCCCAGAAGCGCCATTTTCTAAAGCAAGCAATATAACGACGATTTCCACGCAGTTGCATCAGCATCGCGCGTATCAGAGGAGTAGGGTCAGATGTCCAAATTTTTTAGCAGTTTCCGCAGTTGGGGTTCACGTCCCGGAACCATTGGCGTGCTTATTTTTGGTTTGCTTCTCGGTGTGGTTTTTTTTGGTTCCGTTGCATCATTCATGGTGTATGCCAACTCCGAGAAGTTCTGCGCTACCTCCTGCCACGAGATGGGCCAGTTGGCGCAGGAGCACAAGGGCACCATCCATGACACCAACCGCACCGGGATGCGTGCCACCTGTAACGACTGCCACGTTCCGCACGGCTACATTCCCAACTACCTGGCCAAGTTCAGTCTCTGGAGAGACTACTGGGGCCACTTCGTTACGCATTCAATCGACACGAAAGAAAAATTCGAAGCCAAGCGTTATGAGTTGGCCAAGAAGGTGTGGGTTTACATGAAAGAAAATGATTCACGTGAATGCCGCCATTGCCATACAACCGCCAAGATGGACCCCGACAAGCAATCGGCCAAAGCGAAGGCGCGCCACGAGCGGCTACGCACCGAAAATATTACCTGTGTCGACTGCCATTTTGGCATTGCCCACTCAGAGCCAGATGGTCCGGGTCCCCAGGAAATCCAGGCGGCTGCCGTTGCCAAGTAATAGCGTGCAAGGCGCGGCCTGAAGACCGCTGGCCTTAACGAAAGGAAATATCGTGCTAATAGACTGCTATGAATGTAAAGCCAAGATCAGCGACACGGCGGCCAGTTGTCCCCATTGTGGTGCCCTGCCGGAAGATTCTGACCGCTCCTTGTCTGTTACGGTGACCGACTTGGACATGCGTTTCATGACCATTTTCTGGTTCATGGTCAAGGCCTCTGTTGCCGCTGTTCCGGCTGTCATTTTCGTGTACGTCGCAGCGACGGTCGTTCGCGGCGTGCTGACTCCGCTGTTTAATTTGTAGGCAAATCGACTCGCCTAGCCGTGCCACTTCGTCGCGCAACGAGTGGCGACTCCGATAGCAAACTTCGGATATTTCAGCCGCGCACTTTCATTTTTTTAGCTGGAACCAACACCAGCGCCAGTGCCAGCGATAGGGCGCGTATCTGTGGTGGTCGGCATGCCGTTTTTTGATCCAAGTCATGGCTCAGTCAGTCTGTGTAAGAAACCGACATGTTGCAGGTACACTCGCCCAACTTATCTTGGAAGGTTTTGACATGCGACTAGCGCGTTCTGCCCTGTGGGCATTCTTGGTTTGTCTTGCGAGTGGGCTACTGGCTTTACCAGCCAGCGCCCAGCCGACACTGGACAACGCGACCTGTTTAACTTGCCACGATGGCAAGAAGGGCAAACTTGAAGTCCCGGGGGCTGAAGGCAAAGCGCGTGCGCTGCGCAGCGTGGCGCCCGACAAGTTTAGTGAGGGTGTTCATGCCAACATGCAATGCGTGGCTTGCCACACCGACATTGCTGACAACGCTGATAAAGGCAACGCGCACGTCAAAGACCCTGCGCTCCCTCTGAAAAAGGTGGACTGCGCCGGTTGCCACGAAGAGTTGTGGCAACAGACGGTCAAACGCGGCAAGGAGAGCGAGCAGCCGCGGCTCGGCGTCGTTGCCAAAAACATCGAGGCGTACCGCAAGTCGTTCCACGCTCGCCCCAATGCGGACGACAAAACCAAGCCGAATGCTGCGTGCGACAGCTGCCACGACACGCACAGTTTCAATGTGCCGGTCAAGAACTCTCCGCAATACAACCAATGGCGCTTGAGCATCCCGTCCGTCTGCGGTGAAAGCTGCCACACAGACCAATTGGAGGCTTATCTTGGCTCCGTGCATGGCAAGGAGATCAGCAAGAAGCTGCTCGCTCAAGCCGCCGTTTGTTCTGATTGCCACACTGCCCATGACATCAGCGCCACGGCCAGCACCTCTTTCAAGCTGACGGTCTCATCCCATTGCGGCAACTGTCATGTGGAGAATCTCGATTCCTACAAGGACACCTTCCACGGTCAAATCAGTACGCTCGGCTACGACTACACGGCCAAGTGCTACAACTGCCACGGTAGCCACGAGATACGGCGGGTCAATGATCCGGAGTCCATGGTTTATCCGACCAACCGGATGAAGACCTGCGCCACCTGTCACAACGCCAAGAAGGGTTTGCCCGATGTGCCAGCCGGCTTTGCCAGCTACCAGCCGCACGGCAATGGCCATGATTTTGCCCGCTACCCGCAGATCTGGGTCGCCTGGCAGATCATGGTGCAGCTGTTGGTAGGTACCTTTGGCTTCTTCTGGTTGCACACAGCGCTGTGGTTCTTCCGCGAGTACAAGGAGCGCAAACAACGCGCTGGCCAGCCGCACATCAAGCCTGACTCGGTGCCTGTGCAATTTAAGGGCAAGCATGTCCAGCGCTTTAGCCGCACCTGGCGCATCGCCCACTTGACCTTTGCCCTGAGCTTGATGGTGCTGACCCTCACCGGTATGCCGCTGTTCTACTCGCATGTGGCTTGGGCACCGGTGGTCATGAGTGCGCTGGGCGGACCCCACACCGCAGGCATCATTCACCGCGTGGCGGCAGTCATTTTTGCCGGTGTGTTCTTCTGGCACCTGATCTACATCACCGTGCGCATTGCACGCGACTGGAAGAACTTCAAGTTCTTCGGCCCCAACTCCATGGTGCCGAACCTGCAGGATGGCAAAGACATGCTCGCCATGTTCAAGTGGTTCTTCGGCCAAGGCCCGCGCCCGGTGTTTGATCGCTGGACCTACTGGGAGAAGTTCGATTACTGGGCACCGTTCTGGGGCGTCACGATCATCGGTGTGAGTGGCCTGATCATGTGGCTGCCAGGCTTCTTTGGTGCCTTCCTGCCGGGCTGGGTGTTTAACGTGGCGGCGATCTTCCACGGTGAAGAAGCCTTCCTTGCAGTGGTGTTCCTGTTCACAGTGCACTTCTTCAACAACCACTTCCGCCCTGACAAGTTCCCGCTGGAAGTGGTGATGTTTACCGGCACCTTCTCACTCGAAGAGTTCAAGCATGACCATGGCGTGGAATACAAGCGCCTGCTCGACAGTGGCGAACTTGAGAAGTACCTGGTGGACGCGCCGTCGCCGACCAAGCTGGCGGCATCCAAGTTGCTGGGCTTTGTCCTGATCACGATTGGCCTGACCTTGTTGACACTGGTCGGTATCGGGTTCTTCTCCAGCCATTGAAACCGGCGCGCACAGTGCGTGGCTTTGGCCGCGCACTGTAGAGCGCCCTAGTGGCTCCGGGTGTTTCAGGGACGGGGTCCCCGCCACCGAGAGTCATAAAAAAACGCCGGGCATCATCAAGATGCCCGGCGTTTTGTTTTTGCTAGCTGCGCGAAGCCTCAGGGCATGTCACAGACCCGCTGGCCAAAGGCCTCTACCTGCTGCCAGTCGGTGAACTCAATCACCGCCTTGGGGTCGGTGGGCCCGTTCGTCATGAGCATGATCAGGCGAATCATGAAGCGGTCAACAAAGCGATAGCGGGGGTAGTCCAGCTTGCCTGCAAACACACCCAGCAATTTGGGTTGCCAGCTGAGGGTGCGCAGGAATTTGATCAGGTAGGGATTGGTGTCAGGCTGATTTTTCTCCGGCTTGCGGGCCACGATGTTGACCGTGAAAAACGCGTTGCCCTTGCTCTCCAGCAGCGCTTGGTGGCGCTCTATGAATTGCTTGACCGAGGGCTGGTGTTTGCCGTAGCGGATGCTGGCACCGATGACGATCTTGTCAAAACCGGGCAAGTCCAGCGCGTCGGCCTGGGCCAGCGGCACCACTGTCGCGGCGTGCCCCTGTTGCGCCATGACTTGCTGCAAGCGCTCGCAAATGCGCAGCGTATGGCCGTCGGTGGTCGAGTAAGCGACAAGAATTCTGCTCATCCTTTTTCCTCTGTTTGAATGCTCTGGCAAAGCCGTTGGATGGCTTGGTTTACCCATGGACGGCGCCCAAAGTGACTCCCGGAATTATCCGCGCTAACTGCACTGACGGGCCAACCAGGTCAGTGCTTTAAACGGCAATGCCTGCGTCCTGCCGGAAACCCGCTCACTGCAAAAAGTCTTCGCGTCTTGTGATGTCGCCGCCTGCTAACTGGCGGTCTCAACATCAGGCGTTTCCGCAGTCTGGGCCGCAGCTTTCTGCAGCCAGCGCACAAATCCATTGATGACCGGCCGCTCGTCGGGCGCCTGCGGCGTGACCAGGTAGTAAGCGCGCTCACTGGGTAGCACGCGCTCACAGGCCACCACCAGTTCGCCGCGGGCCAGTTCGGGTTCAATCAGCAAGCGGGGTACCAGCGCCAGACCCAGGCCGTGCGCGGCGGCGGCAGCGGTCATGGAAAACAACTCAAAGCGCGGCCCCGACAAGGCCAGCGGCGCACTCACGCCCATGGCGTCAAACCAGCGCCGCCAGGCCTCGGTGCGGGTGCTTTGCTGCAGCAAAGGCAGGTCGGCAATGGCCGCGGGGCTCAAGCTGCTCTGCCCGGCCAGAAAATGCGGGCTGCAAACCGGCACCACCTGTTCGGCCAGCAGCCGCAGCGCGCGTGTGCCCGCCCACTGGCTCACCTGCTCCGGCGTGCCGGCATACAGCGCCGCATCAAACACCGTGTCGGCAAACATGAAGGGGCGGGTGCTGGTTTCAATGTGGATGGTCAGATCGGGCTGCAGCCGTTTCAGGTCCGCCAGGCGCGGGATCAGCCAGCGCGTGGCAAAGGTCGGCACTGCCGCCAGATGCAGGGTGCCGCCCGGGCCCTGGGCCGACATGGCGTCCAGCGTGTCCTGCTCCAGCGCCTGCAGGCGCGGCGCCACCTGGGCGAAGTAATCGGCGCCGCGCTCGGTCAGCAGCACGCCGTGACGGGTGCGGCGAAACAGGGCAAGCCCCAAGAATTCTTCCAGCGCCGTGATCTGCCGCGATACCGCGCCTTGCGTCAGCGCCAGCTCTTGTGCGGCACGCGTGTAGCTTTGCTGGCGGGCGGCCGCTTCAAAGCAGGCTAGGGCCTGGAGCGATGGGATTTTTCTGCGCATGATGTGCTAAATATACACAATTCTCAGATCGGTGTTGAAAATTAATGCTATGTATGTAATAGCTGTATGCGCTTTTAATACGCGGGCTAAAGGTTGATAAAGTAGATAAATTGGATGACTGTAGATGGTGCTTCCAATATTTATATATTACAAATAATCATGCTTTGGTGATTATTCATCGTTTGCCCTCAAACCGGCTGGGCGCTACCATGCGTTATCTGTCCTTTCACTTTCATCAGGAGACCTCTCATGGCCCACGCAAGCTTCAACTGGCAAGACCCCTTTTTGCTGACCAGCCAACTCAGTGACGACGAGCGCATGGTGCGTGAGGCCGCTGCCGCCTACTGCCAGGACAAGCTGCAGCCGCGCGTGATCGAAGCCTTTCGCAAGGAGCAGACCGATGTCGCCGTCTTCCGGGAAATGGGCGAACTCGGCCTGCTCGGCCCCACCATTCCCGAGGCCTACGGCGGCCCGGGCCTGAGCTACGTCGCCTACGGCCTGATCGCGCGTGAAGTCGAGCGTGTTGACTCCGGCTACCGCTCCATGATGAGTGTGCAAAGCTCGCTCGTGATGTTGCCGATTTTTGACTTTGGCACCGAGGCGCAAAAACAGAAATACCTGCCCAAGCTGGCGACCGGTGAATGGATTGGCTGCTTTGGACTGACCGAGCCTGACCACGGCTCCGACCCCGGCTCCATGGCCAGCCGCGCGCACAAGGTGGCGGGCGGCTACAAGCTCAGTGGCGCCAAGATGTGGATCTCCAACAGCCCGATTGCCGATGTGTTTGTGGTCTGGGCCAAGGAGGTTTCCGAGAGCGGCAAGGTCGGGCCGATTCGCGGTTTTGTGCTGGACAAAGGCATGGCCGGTTTGAGTGCCCCCGCTATTCACGGCAAGGTCGGCTTGCGCGCCAGCATCACCGGTGAGATCGTGATGGACGGCGTGTTTTGCCCGGAAGAAAACGCCTTCCCCGAGGTGCGCGGCCTCAAAGGTCCGTTCACCTGCCTGGACTCGGCCCGCTACGGCATTGCCTGGGGCACGCTGGGCGCGGCCGAAGACTGCTGGCTGCGCGCGCACCGCTACGTGATGGACCGCAAACAGTTTGGCCGCCCCCTGGCTGCCAACCAGTTGATCCAGAAGAAACTGGCTGACATGCAGACCGAGATTGCGCTCGGCCTGCAAGGCTGCCTGCGGCTGGGGCGCATGAAGGACGAAGGCACGGCGTCGGTTGAAATCACCTCGATTCTGAAACGCAACTCCTGCGGCAAGGCGCTCGACATTGCCCGCCTGGCGCGCGACATGATGGGCGGCAATGGTATTTCGGACGAGTTTGGCGTGGCGCGGCATCTGGTGAATCTGGAAGTGGTCAACACCTATGAAGGCACGCACGACATCCACGCCCTGATTCTGGGTCGGGCCCAGACGGGGATTGCGGCGTTTGCGAACTGAGCGATTTGATTTGTCTTGCGACGGCGCAATTGACTCGGCAAAGTGTTGATTTGGCTCGTGGGGAAGATTGATTTGGTTGCTTTTGTATTCCCCCCCCTATCCCCCCGCCCCTTTCCACCCCCGCCGGGGCGGAAAGGGGAGCCAACAGCCACATTTGGCCAACTCTTGAATGGTGGGAAATTTGATTCTTGAGGGCGCGCTGACCTCAAAGTGGGGCCATGGCATTAACGGGCCGATCACCGATACAGAGGCTACGCCGGCTTTCAGTTTGGGCGTGGCAGCGAGCGTTCCAATGACTGGATCGGTCTGTCCATGGGTTACCGCCACTTTGAGGCCAACGCGCCACGGAGCGTTCATTTCCCGCCTTAAGAAACAGGGCCAAATGTGGCTGTTGGCTCCTCTTTCCCGCCCGGCGGGGCGGGAGAGAGGCGGGGGTGAGAGAGTGGGGGAAAAATGGCAAAAAACAAATCCTCACCAGTCAATCGCAGCGCATTCAAACAAGTCGAAAACGAATTGAAAACGAAATTGAAAGCAGACATGAACCAAGCAGACCCACAAGCCACCGCGCCAGCGGGCGCCCTGTCCCACCTCAAGGTGCTGGATCTCTCCCGCGTCCTCGCCGGCCCCTGG
Source organism: Rhodoferax ferrireducens T118 (assembly GCF_000013605.1). Classification (NCBI taxonomy): domain Bacteria; kingdom Pseudomonadati; phylum Pseudomonadota; class Betaproteobacteria; order Burkholderiales; family Comamonadaceae; genus Rhodoferax; species Rhodoferax ferrireducens. The sequence continues at coordinate 4,538,361 of NC_007908.1, read as the reverse complement.
TGCACCCAGATGCTGGCCGACCTGGGCGCTGACGTGATCAAGGTCGAGCGCCCAGGTGCCGGCGACGACACCCGCCATTGGGGCCCGCCGTTCCTCAAGGACGCAGACGGCAACGACACGACCCAGGCCACTTATTTCACCGCCTGCAACCGCAACAAACGCGCCATCACGCTCGACATGGCCAAGCCAGAAGGCCAGGCGCTGATCCGCCAGCTGGCGCTGCAAAGCGACATCCTGGTGGAGAACTTCAAGGTCGGCGGCCTCAAGCAATACGGCCTTGATTTCGAGAGCCTGCACGCCATCAACCCGCGCCTGATCTACTGCTCGGTCACCGGCTTTGGCCAGGATGGCCCGTACGCCGAGCGCGCCGGCTACGACCTGATGATCCAGGCCATGAGCGGCCTGATGAGCATCACGGGGGAGGCCGATGCGACGCCCGGCGGCGGCCCGATGCGCGTCGGCGTGGCGGTGATCGACATCTTCACCGGCGTCTATGCCACCAGCGCCATTCTGGCGGCACTCGAAGTGCGCCACCGCACCGGTCAGGGCCAGCACATCGACATGGCCCTGCTCGATGTCGGCATGGCCGTGCTGGGCAACCAGGCGGCGGGCTACCTGAACACCGGCGCCGTGCCGCAGCGCCAAGGCAACACCCATCCGAGTCTGGCGCCGTACCAGACCTTTCCCACGCTGGACGGCGCCATGCTGCTGGCGGTGGGCAACGACGGCCAGTTTGCCCGCTTTTGTCAGGCCGCCGAGCACCCCGAGTGGGCAAGCGACCCCCGTTTTGCCAGCAACACCTTGCGCGTCAAACACCGCGACGCCTTGATCCCGGCGCTGCAGGCGCTCACCCAAACGCGCACCACCGCGCAGTGGGTTGCCCTGCTGGAAGACAAAGCCGTGCCCTGCGGCCCGATCAACGACCTCGGCCAGGCTTTTGCCGACGCCCAGGTGCAGGCCCGTGGTTTAGTGGTCAATCAGGCTGTAGCCACCGTCAATACTGCGCAATCAGCTATAAAACATATAGCAAACATCGTCACGGTGGCGAGCCCGCTGCGCTTGACGGCCACGCCGCCCGTGCTGCGCCGGGCGCCACCGTCCCTGGGGCAACACACCGAGGAGGTGTTGGCCGAGTTGGGGCTGGATGCGGCGGCGATGGTTGCCTTGCGCGCGGCCGGGGTGGTGTAGCGCAGTGCGCGGGGGGAATCGTCAGCGGCCCATGAACTGAGCCGGCTTCTTGGTGAAGAAGGCCTCGATCCCCGCTTTGAAATCCTCGGTCCCGGCACACTCGGCGAAGGCCGCCGCCTCGGCCGCGAGTTGGGTTGGCAGATCGCGTTCGAATGAGGCGCGCATCAGCCGGCGCAGACGTCCGAGCGCCACGGTCGGACCAAGGGCCAGGCGCTGCGCAAACGCGCTGACCTCGGCCTCGAGTTCGCCGGCGGCCAGCACCCGGTTCACCAGGCCCAGTCGCTCGGCGTCGGCGCTGCTCAGGGTCTCGCCCAGCATGGCGATTTCAAGCGCGCGGCGCAGGCCCACCAGCCGCGGCAGCGCCCAGGAGGCGCCCACATCGCAGCTCGTGCCCAGGTTGACGTAGGCCAGGTTGAAGCGCGTGCCCTCGGCCGCGAAGACGAAATCGGCCTGCAGCATCAAACTCAGGCCGGCACCGGCCGCGACCCCATGCACCTGCGCAATCAGCGGCGCATCCATCGCCGCCAACACCATGAGCGCCGCATTGAGCGGACCCAGCAGATCGGCCGCGCCCCGCAGCGGATCGGCGCGCAGGGTGGCAAGGTCGCCGCCCGCCATGAACGCCGGCCCGGCACCGCAGAGAACGACGGCGCGCACCGAGCGGTCGGCCGCCAGCGCTTGTACGGCATTCAGGAGTGCCCGCGCCATGGGCACATCCACCGCATTGAGGGCGTGCGGCCGGTTGAAGCGCAGGGTGGCCACGCCACCGTCGCGCTCCAGCTGAAGCGGTGCGTCGGGGCCGGGTGGCCAAGTGCTGGGGCTCATCGTGTTCCGTTCAGTGGTACAGGGCTTCGATTTCTGCCGCGTAGGTCTTGTAGATGCTGGAGCGGCGCACCTTCATGGTGGCGGTCACTTCACCGTCGTCGTGGTCCAGTTCCTTGGTCAGCAGGTGGAACTTGCGGATGTGCGAGACCTGCGCCAGTCGGGTGTTGCCCTGCGCGATTTCGGCGTCGATCAGCGCGCGCACCTCGGGCCGTTCCACGAGCGAGCGGAAGTGGGTGAACGCGATGCGGCGTGCTTCGGCCCACTGGCTCATGACTTCAAAGTCGATCTGCACCAGCGCGCCGACGAACTTGCGCCCCTCGGCCACGATGATGCATTCCTTGATAAAAGGGCTGCCCTTCATGGTGTTTTCGATTTCCGAGGGCGTCAGGTTCTTGCCACCGGCGGTGATCATGATGTCTTTCAGGCGGTCGACGATCTTGAGCTGGCCGCCCTCCTCGCGCACCACGTCGCCGGTGTAGAGCCAGCCGTCGCGGATGCTGGTCGCCGTGGCCTCAGGGTTCTTGTAGTAGCCGGCAAACACCATGTCGCCGCGCAGCAGCAGTTCGCCGTTCTCGCCGATGCGGTGCTCCACGCCCAGCGTGGGCGTGCCCACGGTGCCGACGATCACTTGGTCAATCGGGTGGCCCGTGACCATGCCGGTGGACTCGGTCAGCCCATAGACCTCGACCAGCGGCACGCCCAGCACGCGAAAGAAACGCACCACGTCGGGCGGGATCGGTGCCGCGCCCGTGAGCGCCACTTGCGCCTTGCGCAGGCCGATGAAGTTCTGCAGGGCGCGAAAGAAAGTCCAGTAACTCAGCCCAAACACCAGCTTTTCTTTGATGCTCCAGGCGGCACGCGGTTTTTCGGCCAGGCCCTGGCAGGCCGCGTAGGCTTGTCTGAACAGCACGCGGCGCAAGCGGCCGGTTTCCTGCAGCTTGATGCTGATGGTGGCGTGCATTTTTTCCCAGATGCGGGGCACGCCCAGGAACATGGTGGGCGCGACCTCGCGCAGGTCTTCCTGCACGGTGCGGATCGATTCGCCAAAGTTGACCTGCGAGCCGATGTAGATCGGCGCAAAGGTGGTCAGCATCTGCTCCGCCACATGGCACAGCGGCAGGTAGGACAGGTGGCTGGTCTCGGCCGTGAGGCGCAAGCGCTCCACGATGCCGGGCACCACGCCGCGGATGTTGCGGTAGGAAATCATCGCGCCCTTGGGCTTGCCGGTCGAGCCCGAGGTGTAGATCATGAGTCCAATGTCGTCCAGCGTCTGGTGCGCCAATACCTCGTCGATCAGGGCAAGATTGCCGCTCGCGGCGCCGAGTTGTTCCACCTCGTCAAAGGTGGCGATCAGTTGACGCGCTTCAGGGGCGAAGCTGCGCAGGCCCTTGGTTTCCATGACCACGATCTTGCGCAGCCGCGGCAACTGCTCAAGCGCGGCCAACACCTTCTCGGCCTGCTCCTGGTCTTCGCAGACCATGATCTCGATGTCAGCGTGGGCCACCACGTAGGCCACCTCGGACGTCGGGCTGGTGGAGTAGACGCCCACGGCGACGGCGCCGACCAGGCTGACGCCCATCTGCGCCAGCACCCATTCGATGCGGTTTTCGGCGATCACGCCGACATGGCCGCCCTCTGGCAAGCCCAGGGCGCGCAGGCCCAGACCGAAGTGGCAGGCGCGCAGGTAGTAGCTGCCCCAGCTGACCGGCTTCCAGATGCCAAAGTCCTTTTGCCGGATGCCGAGACGCGCGGGGGCCGCGCGCGCACGCTCGCGCAGCATCTGCGCCAGGGTCAGTTCAGGGAGTGCGGTGGGGTGGTTCATGTTCAGGACAGCCAGCGCTTGCGGCGCTTGTAATGCTTGATGTCGCGAAAGCTGCGCGCCTCGCCGCTGCCGCCGACGCCGAGGTAGAACTCGCGCACGTCGGGGTCGCCGGCCAGCCGCTCGGCGCTGCCGTCGATGACGATCTTGCCGTTTTCCATGATGTAGCCACTGTGCGCCACGGCCAGGGCCAGGGTGGCGTTTTGCTCCACCAGCAGCATGGAGACGCCGCGCTCGGCATTGATGCGCGCGATGATGGTGAAAATGTCTTCCACCAGCTTGGGCGACAGACCCAGCGAGGGCTCGTCCAGCAGGATCAACTGCGGCTGGGCGAGCAGCGCGCGGCCAATGGCCAGCATCTGCTGCTCGCCGCCCGAGAGGTAACCGGCCAGCCCTTTGCAGCGCTCGTGCAGGCGCGGGAAGTAGCTGTAGACCAGATCAAAGTCGGGTTTCACGCCGCCGCGACCGGTGAGGGCGTAGCTGGCGGTGACCAGGTTTTCTTCGACCGTGAGGTCCTCGAAGATGCGGCGCCCCTCCATCACATGGCTCAGACCCTGGCGCACCAGTTGTTGCGGCGCCAGCCGTGCGGTGGACTGACCATTGAACGAGATGCTGCCGCTCTTGAGTTCGCCATCTTCGAGTGCCAGCAGACCTGAAATCGCCTTCAGCGTGGTCGACTTGCCGGCCCCGTTGCTGCCCAGCAGGGCCACAATCTGGCCGCGCGGCACGACCAGGGAGAGGCCGCGCAGGGCCTGCACCACCTTGTTGTAGATGACCTCGATGTTGTTGACTTCGAGGACGTGGTCCGTGCCGGGCTGGGTCATCGCGTGTGACTCGTTCTCAGAGCGCGATCCAGTCGGACGCGGCCACCATCTTCTGCGCCTTCATGTCGGCCTTGTAGACCCGACCGACCGGAATGGAGTTGCCCTTGATGGTGATCGGCACGCCAATGAGGCCGCCGGTGTCGAAGTCCTTGATGCTGTTGAGCGCGGCCTTGAAATTCTTGCCGTTGAGCTCTTTGCCCGCGTCCAGCGTGCGCTTGGCGGCCTCGGTGAACAGCATCGCGGCCAGAAAGCCCTGGATGTAGGCGGTGCTCTGGTAGTCGGGATGCAACTGGCGAATCTTGTCCAGCATGGGCGCCTTGGCCGAGGTGTCGTAGTAGTAGCGGTAGGGCATGACACCCATGAAACCGTCGCCGGCTTCGCCCATCTTCATGACGGTGGAGCTGTCCATGGTCCAGAAGGTGCCCATCCACTTGCTGGTCATGCCCATTTGTTTGCCCTGGGTGATGAACTCCGGGATCGGGGCCAGGATGTAGCCGTGAAAAATGGTGTAGTCGGGCGCGGCGCGGCGCAGCTTGATCACTTCGGTCGACACATCGACGCTGCCGGGCGCGGTCATGATCTTGACCGGCACGCTGAGGCCCAGCTTCTTGGCCAGGGCCTCGCTGGTGTCAATGGGGTCGCGGCCGAATTCGGAGTCAGAGTAGACAAAAGCGACCTTGGCACCCGGCTTTTCCTTGGCGATGTGGCGCAGCAGGATGCCGAACATTTCGGTGTAGTCAGGGCCGACCAGGAATTGGTTGGGGTATTTCACCGGGTCGTTGAGCTCGGTGGCAAAGGAGGCGCCGGTCATCAGGATGTTGCCGGTGCGTTCCAGTTCGGGGTTGATGGTTCTGGAAAACGCGGTGGAGTCGCCGTAATAAAGGTTGACCTTGTTCTGGCTGGTGATCTTCTTGAAGGCCGCTACGGACACATCGACCTTGTAGCCGGTGTCCTCCGGCACATAACGCAGCTTGCGGCCCTTGATGCCGCCGCCGTCGTTGACGATTTTCACGTAGTCGGCAATGCCGGCGTTGATGCCGACGCCGGCAAAGGCGAACACGCCGGTCATCGGAATGGAGCCGCCGATGACGATGTCCTCGCCGGCCTGCGCGTGCGCCAGAGGAACGACGAGGGAGGCGCCGGCTGCCAGTAGCAGGGCGCGGCGACGTTGGGAAATCGATGATGTCTGCATACTAGTCTCCTTTTTGCTTGCGTTGTCCATGGCCGGGCGGTGCGCGCAGGCACTCAGTTGCGGAACGGCCACAGGTGAAAAAAGCGGCGAATGCGCCGCCACACTTCTGCGAGCCCATGCGGCTCGAACACCAGAAATCCAATGATCAATAACCCGAACACGACGGTGCGTACGGGCGACAGGAAGACAGTCAGTTCGCTGCCGCCGGGCAACAGGCCCACGGCCAGCTTGAGCAGCTCCGGCACCATGGTCATGAAGATGGCGCCCAGGATGCCCCCCAGAATGGAGCCCATGCCGCCGACGATGATGGCCGCCAGAAAGAAAATGGACATCGACAGCGGAAAGCTCTCGGGCGTGACGACGCGGAAGAAGTAGGCCCACAAGCCACCGGCCACGCCCGCATAGAACGATGACAGGCCGAACGACAGCAGCTTGTAGCGCAACAGGGCAATACCCAGCACTTCGGCCGAAATGTCGCGGTCACGGATCGCAATGAAGGCGCGTCCCACGCGGGTGCGAAACAGGTTGGCCGCGCCCAGCAGCATCAGCAGCGTGACCGGCACGATGATCCAGTAGAGGCGAAACGAGGTGTCGAGCACCACGCCAAACAGGCTGGCCGGGGGCAGTGTGAGACCCGCGGTACGACCCGTGAAGGCGGTGTTTGCAAACAGGAAATGCGCGATGAACGAGGCGGCGATGGTGGCGATGGCCAGGTACAGGCCTTTCACACGCAGCGACGGGATACCCACGACAAGACCGCCCGCCATGGCGACGAAGCCGCCCGCGAGCAGGTTGAGCAGGAACGGCGAGCCGACGCGGATTTCCAGGATGGCCACGGTGTAGGCGCCCAGCCCCATGAAGGCGGCCTGGCCCAGGCTCACCAGACCGGTGTAGCCGGTGAGGATGTTCAGCCCGGTGGCGCTTGCCACATTGATGCTGACCAGGCAGGCCAGGTACAGCCAGTAGTCACTGGCCATGAAGGGGAACAGCAGCAACAGGGCGGCGCCCAATACCAGCCACGTTTGCTGGGTGCGTGAGTCAAACAGCGCCGCGTCGGCGATGTAGGTCTCCTTGAGGGTTCCGATGCGCATCAGGCCTCCCGCCGGGCCGCCCCAAGGCAGGCCTGGGCCCCCTTGGGGGGCAGTGAATACACGCAGTGATGAACGTGGGGGTGCATGGTTCTAGAGCCTCTCAATCTCGTGGGTGCCAAACAGGCCATAGGGTTGGATCATGAGCACGATCACCAGCACAATGAAAGTGACCAGCAACTTGTATTCGCCGCCCAGGTAGGTGCCTGCCAGTGCTTCAACCAAGCCGATCAGCAAGCCGCCCACCAGCGCGCCGAGCACGCTGTCGAGGCCGCCGACAATAACCACCACCAGCACCGACAAACCGAATACACCCATGGAGGACGAAATGCCGCCGATGGAGCCGACGATGATGCCGGAGACGGCGGCGAGCATGGCGGACACGACCCAGGCCAGCGAGAACACGCGTGGCACGTTGATGCCCATGGAGTAGGCCGCCGCCGGGTCCGACGCGGTGGCGCGCAGGGCGACGCCGCCACGCCAGAAGCGGAACACCAGCAGCACCACGGCGATCAGAACGACCGCAATCAGGGCGCCGTAGAACACCTTGGGCGCCAGGAAGGCATCACCCACCATGACCGGTGTGTTGGGCAGAAAATCGGGCAGGCGGCGCTGGTCCGCCGTCCAGATGATTTCGACCAGGCCCACCAGGACGGAGGCCAGACCGACCGTGACCATGAAGACCGAGATCGGCGGCTCACCCAGCAGCGGGCGGATCATGGTGCGCTCGATCACGGCGCCCAGCAGCCCGGCGCCCAGCACGGCGGCCGGGATGGCCAGCCAAATGGGGAGCGCGAACGTAACGGCGAAGGTAAAGAACAGGTAAGCGCCGACCATTAGCATTTCGCCAATGGCGATGTTCACCACGCGCGTGGCCTTGTACACCATCACGAAGGCCAGCGCCGCCAGCGCATACAGGCCGCCGCTGGCAATGCCGGTCAAGCTGATTTCAAACAGGTAGGCCCAATCCATCAGACAACTCCCTCGGCAATGGCCCCGGCCTGCAGCTTGCGACGCAGGTCGCCGACGTCGCCCGAGCCGAGGTAAGCGCGGATCACCTCGGGGTCACTCTGCACCATGGCCGGCGTTCCCTGGGCAATGACCTGACCGAAGTTGAGCACCACCACATGGTCAGACAAATCCATCACCATGCCCATGTCATGCTCGACCATCAGCACGGTAATGCCCCATTCCTCGCGCACGTCGAGGATGAAGCGCGCCATGTCCTCGGTTTCTTCGCGGTTCATGCCGGCCACGGGCTCGTCGAGCATCAGGATCTCGGGCTGCATGGCCAGGGCACGGGCCATTTCCACGCGCTTTTGCAGGCCGTAAGACAGGGCCGAGACGGGGGCGTGGCGAATGTGGTCGATCTCGAGGAAGTCGATGATTCGTTCTTCGATGTCGGCGCGCAGCGCGGCCTCTTCGCGGCGCGCGCGGCCCATATAAAACAGGGCGTCAAGCACATTGGATTTCAGGTGCGCGTGGCGGCCGAGCTTGATGTTGTCGAGCACGGTCATGCCGCGAAACAGCGCAATGTTCTGAAAGCTGCGACCCAGCCCCATTTTGGCGCGCTGCGGTGTCGGCAGCCTGGTGATGTCCTGGCCTTTGAAGTACACCTGGCCGCTGTTGGGCCGGTAAAAACCCGACACCGTGTTGAACAGCGAAGTCTTGCCCGCGCCATTGGGTCCTATGACCGCCGTGATGGAGCCGGGCACCACGTCAAAACTCACGTCGCTCAGGGCGCGCACCCCACGGAAAGCCAGCGTGAGACCGTCAATGCGCAGCAGGGGCGTGGCGCTAACAGGGCCGTCTTGAGGTTCGGTCTCGATGGGCTGGCTCATGCGGGTTTATGCGTATCGAAAGACGTGTTACTGATGCGTAAAATTATTACTTGCAAGTAGATTATGGAATCCGCTGTTAACCTCAGCATCAGGATTTACCCTAAGGCCCGCCACCATGCCCAAGAAACGAACCGCAACCACCAGGACTGCCGATGCGGCACCGGAGTCGCCCTGGATTCCCGCTTCAGCGCGTGAACAACAGCGCGAGGTCAAGCGCAACGCCGTGTTGTCGACGGCGGCGCAGCTGTTCAATGAGCGCGGGTTCCATGCCACCTCACTGGACGACATCGCAGCGCGGCTGAATGTCAGCAAGCCCACGCTTTACTACTATGTCAAGAACAAGGACGAAATCCTGATCGAATGCGTGCGCAAGGGCCTGCAGATGATGCTCGAAGGCATTGATGAAGCCCGTACCGCGGGCGGTCAAGCGATCGACCAACTGGTCACCTGCATGCGGGTTTACACACGCATCGTCACGCAGGATTTCGGCATGTGTTTGATCCGCGTGGGCGACGATGAGCTGCCGCCGGAAAGCCGCCAGGCCTTGCGCCGGCTCAAGTCTGCCATCGACATGGAGTTCCGGCGTTTGGTGACTGAAGGCATTGCGGAAGGTTCGCTCGAGCCCTGCGATCCGAAAATGGCAGCCTTCGTGATCGCGGGTGCGCTGAGCTGGATCGGTCGCTGGTACCAACCCGGCGGTGAATACAGCCCCGAGGAAATTGCGACACAGTGCATTGCCATGCTGCAAGGCGGAATCTTGCGCCGCCCGGGTGGGCCCGCGGCTCTGGAGGTGGGTGTCGCGGCTGGCGCTGCGGGAATCAAGGGTGGCGAGCAATGAAACCCAAATCCCTGTTTTTACTCGGCCTGTTGGCCGGAGCCATCGCAGTGGCGAGCGCCCAGGGCGTCTCCTTCGGGCTGATCGGGGACATGCCCTACAGTGACTGGGAGCGCCAGCATCTGCCTGAACTGCTGGCCGACATGGACCGCGAAGAGCTGGCCTTTGTCGTGCATGACGGTGACATCAAGAGCGGAGGCAGCGTGTGCAGCGATGCGGTGCTGCGCGACATCCGGGACGTCTTTCAGGCGTCCAAAACCCCGCTGGTGTATGTGCCGGGCGACAACGAGTGGACCGATTGCCATCGCAAAAACAATGGCGGTTACGACCCTGTGGAACGCTTGCAAAAACTGCGTCAACTTTTCTTTGCGGGGGACAGGGCGCTGGGGCAGCGCACGCTGCACCTGGAGCGTCAGAGTCGTGATCCGGCTTTTGCCAGCTACCGGGAAAACGTGCGCTGGGAGGCGGGCGGCGCCTTGTTTGTCGGCCTGAACCTGCCCGGCAGCGAGAACAACTTTCATGGCAGCACCAAAGGGGGTGGCCCGGTGCCGGAGTTTTTACAGCGTAGTGTGGCCAACCGGGTCTGGCTGGAACAGGCCTTTGCCCACGCCCGCGCCAGGCAGCTGGCCGGCATCCTGATCGTGATCCAGGCCAATCCCGGGTTTGACGCCGCCAACCAAGGTCATCCGCAGCCGGGTTATGCGGCGTTCCTGACCCAGTTGCGCGAGGAAACCCAGGCTTTTGCCGGGCCGGTTGTATTGGTGCATGGCGACTCGCACTGGCAGAGAATCGACCAGCCGCTGCGCGATCCGGTCAGCCAGCATGTCATCAGCAACTTCACGCGGGTGGAGACCTTTGGCTATCCCTTTTTCGGCTGGGTCAAGGCCAGCGTGGTAGCGGGCGACCCGCAGGTGTTCCTGTTTACACCCCGGCCTTGGCACGCCCCTGCGGCGCCGCCTTGAGCGCGCCCATGAGTTCAGGTCGTTTCAACGCTTACCTGGAAGAGCACAAATTTTTGTCAGACGAACTATCATTCGCAAACACAATGCACCGATGTTCAAGATGGTTCAAAGAAACCTGTTGCGTTGGATGAGGTCGTTACGGGTCCTCTGCGTCTGCTTGATGTGCGTGTGCGTGGCACACACCGCTGCCGCCGGGCCAGAGACGAATTCGGCCGCATCGCTGCGGGCCAAGTACATGGCCTTGGGCCAGCAACTCAGCAACAATCAATTCAAGCGACCGCTGTATGTTGATTCGGTCGAATCCCCCAGCAATTTAAGGGGTGATATTTACGCGCTGGTGGATTACCCCTTTGCCGCCGTCAACCATGCGTTCAACGACCCGTCCCATTGGTGCGACATGTTGATTCTTCACATCAACACCAAATTCTGCCAGGCATCGACCAACCCGGCCGGCAGTCTCCTGGTGGTGCGCATCGGCAAGAAAAACTACCAGCCGCTCATGCAGGCCCAGCGGTTTGAATTTGCCTACCGTGTTGCCACCACGACGCCCGAGTATTTTGACGTCGGACTCAGCGCAGAAACGGGGCCGCTGGGCACCAGCGACTATCGCATCCGTCTCGAAGCTGTGGCTATTCCAGGCGACAAGACCTTCCTGCATATCACCTATTCCTATGACTACAATTTTGCCGGGCGGCTTGCCATGCAGGCCTATCTGGCAACCCTCGCGCGCGACAAGGTGGGGTTCACCATCGCGGGCCAGCCGTCCAGCGGACAGGTCGACTATATTGGCGGCGTGCGGGGCGTGGTGGAGCGCAACACCATGCGTTATTACCTCGCGATCGACGCCTATCTCGGCGCCTTGTCCACGCCGCCTGCGCAGCAGTTCGAAAAACGCCTGCAAAACTGGTTTTCTGCTACCGAGCTGTATCCCCGGCAATTGCATGAAGTGGACAGTGCCGCCTACCTCGACATGAAACGACGCGAGTATTTGCGCCAGCAGACTTCCCGCTAGTCTTTTCCGGCGGCGCGCGGCAAGAAAGCCCGGGCTGCCTAGAATGGCCCGGCCATGATCAAACGACACCACCACCCATGACCCCAGCCCTGCAACGCGCCGCCGCCTTCGCCACCGGGCAGTTTCACCGTCTGCTGGGGGCCACCAGGCGGCATCCTGTGCGGGCCGCTTTGCTGCTGCCGGCGCTGCTGCTGCTTTACGTGCTGGTGCTGATTCCATTCACGCCCGGCATCGGTGACCTGCGCAAAGCCAAGGCTGAAGCACCCTCCGTGCTGCTGGCTCAAGACGGCACGGTGCTGGCCGAGTACAGGCGCATCAACCGCCAGTGGGTGACTTTGGACGAGATTGCGCCGAGCGTGGTGGACGCGTTGATCGCCACCGAAGACCGCCGGTTTTACCAGCACCACGGGATTGACTTTCGCCGCCTGGCAGGCGCCGCTCTGAGCACTTTGGGCGGTGATTTGCAGGGGGGCTCGACCATCACGCAGCAGCTGGCGCGCAATCTTTACCCCGAAGAAATCGGTCGCGCCAACAGCATTACCCGCAAGATCAAGGAGGCCATCACCGCGCTGAAGATCGAGGCGGTGTATTCCAAGCGCGAGATTCTGGAGACCTACCTCAACACCGTGCCTTTTCTGTACAACGCCTTTGGCATCGAGATGGCCGCGCGGACCTATTTTGGCAAGTCCGCCGACAAGCTCGACGTGCTGGAGAGCGCAACGCTGATCGGCATGCTCAAGGGGACGAGCTACTACAACCCGGTGCAGAACCCGCAGCGCGCGCTGCAGCGCCGTAACCTGGTGCTGGAGCAGATGGCCAAAGACGGCAAGCTGGCCCCGGCCCGGCTTGCAGCGTTGTCCAAACGGCCGCTCAAACTCGATTTTGAGCGGCAAGAGGAGTCGCTGGGACCGGCGCCGCATGTGGCCCAGCACTTGCGAAAATGGCTGATCGACTGGGCCGACCGCAGGGGCTATAACATCGATGCCGACGGCCTGCGGGTGCACACCACCCTGGACGCCAAGTTGCAGAAGGTGGCCAACCAGGCGGTGGCGCGGCAGTTGGCAAGCCTGCAAAAGCTGGCGGACGGGCGGCGCAAGACCGGGCAGGAGCGCGCGGTTCTGCAGGCCGGCTTTCTGGCGCTGGACCCGCGCGATGGCGCCGTGCGGGCCTGGGTGGGCAGCCGCGACTATGCGCAGGAGCAGTTTGACCATGTGAGCCAGGCGCGGCGCCAGCCGGGCTCGACCTTCAAGCCTTTTGTGTATGGCGCGGCGTTCATGCAGGGTTTCGACCCGTCCTACACCTTGATTGATCAGCCGGTAGCGATCTCGTCGCCGGGCAGCGAGGTATGGACACCCAGCGATGCAACGCCACCCAGTGGTCTGCCCATCAGCCTGCGCGACGGGTTGGTGTATTCCAAAAACACCATCACCGCCCAGCTGATGCAACAAGTGGGGCCGGCCCGCGTCGGGCAGCTGGCGCGGGCCATGGGGGTGCGCCAGAGCAAGCTGGACTTGGTGCCCTCGCTCGCCCTGGGCACCAGCCCCGTCACGCTGATCGAGATGGTGGCAGCTTACGGCACCATTGCCAATGGCGGCAACTACCTGCAGCCGTTTTTGGTGCTGCGCGTGGAAGACCGCAACGGGCAGTTGCTGGAGCAGTTCGATCCCGTCAGGGAGCCCGGGCCAGCCATGCCACGCGCGCAGGCGCTGACCCTGGTGAACGTGATGCGCGGCGTGATTGACGAGGGCACGGGCGCCGCCATTCGCCACCGTTACGGCATCCAGGCCGACCTGGCCGGCAAGACCGGCACCACACAAGACAACACCGATGGCTGGTTCATCATGATGAATCCGCAACTGGTGGCGGGCGCCCGGGTCGGCTTTAACGACAACAGCGTGACGATGGGGTCCTGGGGCCAGGGCGCCCGCAGCGCGCTGCCCATGGTGGGGGAGGTGTTTCAGCAGGCTTTTCGCAACCGCTGGCTTGACCCGAAGGTTGAATTCGACATTCCGCGCCCGCGGCCACCACCGCCCCCGGAGCCGGCGGACAATCCGTTGAAAGGAATCGTGGACGATGTGCTGGGCGGGCTCTTGCGTCGGCTGCGCGGGGAGTGAGGGTTTTACAGCGGGTGCTCGGTGTAAAACTTGCCCCCGTGAAACAACAGGGGCGAGGCGCCGGCGCGGTGGCTGCAGCGTTCCACCTCACCGACAAAAATGACATGGTCGCCTTCCTCGTAGCGGCTGCGGTTGAAGCACTCAAACGTGGCCGCCGCGCCCACCAACAGCGGCGCACCACTCACGCCCGGCACAAACTCGACGTTGGCAAAGCGGTCCACGTCGCGCGCGGCAAACTGTTGGGCCAGCGCTTTTTGCTGCGCACTTAGGATATTGATGGCGTAGTGCGAGCCGGTGCTGAAGGCCGGTAGCGACGCGGCAGCCCGGGCCAGGCTCCACAGCACCAGGGGCGGGTCGAGTGATACCGAGTTGAACGAGTTGGCGGTGAGCCCGACCAGCGCGCCATCAAGGGTGCGGGCGGTGACGATCGTCACCCCGGTGGCAAACATGCCCAGGGCGATGCGAAACTCGGTGGCAGAAAAATTGGGGGCTTGCGCCTGGCGGCGCCGATCAGACAGAGACATGCGCCCAATTTACCCGAAATAGCAGCCCGGCTCGCGTTGTTGCGGTAAACCAGGGGTGAAATCAAGGGCAAGCCGCAGTCGCCGCCGGCGCGGTGGGTTCACCAAGGTCAGCGCGGCAACTGCTGGCGCAGGCGGCGCGCCGCCTCCTCGGCCTGGGCGTCGCCAATCTCGCGCAGCACGCCGCTCACATTCACGGCGCCTTTTTTGTGCGTGAAGCGCCCGCTGAGCGTCACCTCGGGGCTCAGCAGACCACGCTGGTACAGATCCCAGATCTCATGCCCGTAATCGGTCTGCAGCAGTTCGGGTGCGAACTGGCCGAAGAAGCTGCGCAGGTTGTTCACATCGCGCAGCAGCATGCGCTGGGCATGCTGGTTGCCCGCCGCGTCCACCGCCTGCGGCAGGTCAATGATGACCGGGCCATCCACGCCCAGCAGAATGTTGAATTCAGACAAATCGCCGTGCACCACACCGGCGCACAGCATGCGCACCACTTCAAGCAGCAGCGTGGCGTGGTGCGTGCGCGCCTGCGCGGGCTCAAGCGTGACATCGTTCAGGCGCGGCGCCGCGTCGCCGGCGGCGTCGGTCACCAGTTCCATCAGCAGCACGCCTTCAATAAAATTGTGCGGCTTGGGCACACGCACCCCGGCGTCGGCCAGCCGGTACAACGCATCCACCTCGGCGCTTTGCCAGGCTGCCTCGGCCGCCTCGCGGCCAAAGCGCGTGCCCTTGGCCATGGCGCGGGCCTGGCGCGAATTCTTGACCTTGCGGTTTTCGGTGTAGTCCACCGCCTGGCGAAAGCTGCGCTGGGTCGCTTCTTTGTAGATTTTGGCGCACCATGTTTCATTGGCGCGGCGCACCACGTAAACGGTGGCTTCCTTGCCACTCATCAGCTGGCGCACCACGGTGTCGATCAGGCCTTCTTCGATGAGCGATTGCAGTCTTGCGGGTGGTTTCATGAACGGTATTTTGCACTGTGTGGCGCCGGGTCGTGACGCGTCAGCCGTCGCTATACTGCACGCCGGGAACAAAAACATGACCACGCAATCACTGATTTGCGTCGCAATTCTGGAAGACCAATGACCGGTTCCGAGGGTAACAGCGGCATACCTGCCACGGTGTCTGCGCGGCAGTCGCTCAAAACCAAAGTCACGCTGATTACGCTGCTGGTCTTTGTGCTGAGTCTGTGGTCGCTGTCGTATTACGCCAGCCGCATGTTGCGCCAGGACATGGAGCGTCTGCTGGGGGAGCAGCAGTTTGCCACCGTGTCGCAGGTGGCGGCGCAGCTGAATCAGGCCCTGCAGGCTCGGGTCAGTGCCCTGGAGACGGTGGCGCGCGCGATCAGTCCAGCGCTGCTGGACAAGCCGCAGGCGCTGCAGGTCTTTCTTGAGCAACAGATCATTTTAAAAACGCTGTTCAATGCTGGTGTGCATGTCCTCGGGCCCGACGGTGGGGTGCTTGGGCTGGTGCCTGAGGCCAGCCGCGTCGGCGCGGACTATTTCCAGAACCCGACCGTGCAGGCGGCGCTGTCGGAAGGAAAAACCAGCATCGGCGCGCCGACACACGAGGTCTTGCTGAAGCAGCCTGTGTTCCCGGTCATCACCCTCATCCGCGATGCTGGCGGCCGAGTGATCGGCGCCCTGGCAGGCGTGACCAACCTGGACCAGCCCAGTTTTCTGGACATGATTTCGCAAAGCCGCTACGGCAAGACCGGTGGCTATGTGCTGATTGCAGCGCAGCAGCGCCGGGTGCTCGCCGCCACCGACAAAAGCCGGGTCATGGAAGTCCTGCCTGCACCCGGCGGCAACCCAGCGATTGATCGCTTTCTTCAAGGTGAGGAGGGCTCGACCGTCATGCGCAATCCGCTCGGACTCGAGATACTGGCTTCCGACAAAAGCCTGCCGGCAGCGGGGTGGGTGCTGGCTGCGGTGCTGCCCACCGCCGAGGCCTTTGCCCCGGTGCGCGCCATGCAACAGCGCATGCTGCTCGCCACCAGCCTGCTAACGCTGCTGGCGGGTCTGGTGGTCTGGTGGACGATTAAGCGCCAGCTGGCGCCACTGCTGGCGACCGCGCGCCGGCTGGCGGCCATGGCCGATGAAAAACAAGCGCTGCGAGCCTTGCCGGTGACCCACCCGGATGAAATCGGACAGGTTGTCAAAGGTTTCAATCGCCTGCTGGGCACCCTGGGTCAGCGCGAGGCCTTGTTGCAGCAAATCCTCGACACGTCGAGCGTGGCGATTTTTCTGGTGGATCGTCAAGGCCGCATCACGAAAGCCAACCAGCGCATGGCCACGCTGTTTGGCTACCCGCTCCATGAATTGCAGGGCATGGAATACGTGGCGCTGGTGCACCCCGCGCAACGCGAGACCGGGCGCAAGAATATGCTGGCCCTGCTGGACAGCGCCCTGCAGTCAGTGGATCTGGAGCGACTGTATTGGCGCGCCGACCAGACCGAATTCTGGGGCCACCTGACCGGCCAGCGTTTTGTGGATGGCAACGGTGAAGAACAAGGCCTGGTCGGTGTGATTGCCGACATTACCCAGCGCCGCCAGACAGAGGCCGAGCTGCGCATCGCCGCCATTGCCTTCGAGTCAGAGCAGGGCATGGCCATTACCGACCCGCAGGGTGTGATGCTGCGCGTCAACCGGGCCTTCAGCGCGATTACCGGCTACAGCGCGCCGGAGGCGGTCGGTCAAAACCCGCGCCTGCTCAGCTCCGGACGCCACGACGCCGCCTTTTATGCAGCCATGTGGGACAGCCTGGTGCGTGAGGGTGCCTGGCAGGGCGAAATCTGGAACCGGCGCAAAAACGGCGAGGTGTTTCCTGAATGGCTCACCATCAGCGCGGTCAAAGACCCGGCCGGGCAAGCGACGCACTATGTGGCCACATTTACCGACCTCAGCACGCGCAAGTCGGCGGAGGATCAGATCAAGAGTCTGGCTTTTTATGACACCTTGACCGGTTTGCCCAACCGCCGCCTGCTGCTGGATCGGCTGAAACAAGCGCTGGCCAGCGGTGCGCGGCACCGGCGCCAAGGCGCGCTGCTGTACATTGACCTGGACGACTTCAAGACCCTCAACAACACCTACGGCCATGATGTGGGCGACCAGTTGCTGCAGGAGGTGGCGCAGCGTTTGAGCCACTATCTGCGCGCCGGCGACACGGTGGCGCGTCCGGGCGGTGACTCCTTTGTGGTGCTGCTGGAGGCGCTGAGCACGAACTCGGTGGAGGCCGCAACCGAGGCCGAAAACACCGGTGAAAAAATCCGGCTCGCGCTCAGCCAGCCGTATCAGATCGCCGATCATGCGCATCGCAGCACGGCCAGCATCGGCGTCACCCTGTTTGACGACCGGCAGCAAGAAGGCATTGATGAGCCCTTGAAGCGGGCTGAACTGGCCATGTACCAGGCCAAGACGGCCGGGCGCAACACATTGCGCTTCTTTGACCCGCAGATGCAGACCGCCGTCATGGCCATGGCGGCGCTGGAAGCCGATTTGCGCGAGGCGGTGCGCAGCAACCAGTTTCTTCTGTACTACCAGGCCCAGGTCAGCGGTGAGCGCCAGGTTGCCGGCGTGGAAGCGCTGGTGCGCTGGCAGCATCCGGTGCGTGGTCTGGTGCCGCCGGCCGAGTTCATCCCGCTGGCCGAGCAGACCGGCCTGATATTGCCCCTGGGCCAATGGGTGCTGGAAACCGCCTGCGCCCAGTTGGCGGCCTGGGCCAGCCAGCCCGAACGCGCGCATCTCACGGTCGCGGTCAATGTCAGCGCGTTGCAGTTTCACCAGGCCGACTTTGTGGCGCAAGTGCTGGCGGCGCTCAAGCGCGCCGGCGCCAACCCGCAGCGCCTCAAGCTTGAGCTCACGGAGAGCTTGCTGGTGCACGATGCAGAAGACGTCATCGCCAAGATGATCACCTTGAAAGAACAGGGCGTGGGCTTCTCGCTGGACGACTTTGGCACCGGGTATTCATCGCTGTCTTACCTCAAGCGGCTGCCGCTGAACCAACTCAAAATCGACCAGGGCTTTGTGCGCGACATCCTGCACGACGCCAACGACGCCGCCATCGCCAAGATGGTCGTCGCGCTGGCCGATACCCTGGGCCTGTCAGTGATCGCCGAGGGGGTGGAAACCGAGGCCCAGCGCGACTTTCTGGCAGCCCAGGGTTGCCACGCTTATCAGGGCCATTTGTACAGCCGCGCGCTGCCGATTGACGCCTTCGAGGCGTTCATGCGGCAGGTTTGACGCCTCAAGCCAGCAAGGTGTCGGCGTTCACATAGGTGTAGCCCAGCGCCTTGGCGACCGCTTCATAGGTGACATGGCCGTTGGCCACGTTCAGGCCGTTTTTCAAGTGCGGGTCGTCTCTGAGCGCCTGTTTCCAGCCTTTGTCAGCCAGGGCCACGGCGTGCGCAATGGTGGCGTTGTTGAGGGCAAAGGTGGAGGTGCGGGCCACGGCGCCGGGCATATTGGCCACGCAGTAGTGCACCACCCCGTCCACCATGAACGTGGGCTCGGTGTGGGTGGTGGCGTGTGAGGTCTCGAAGCAGCCGCCCTGGTCAATCGCCACGTCCACCACCACGGCGCCTTTTTTCATGCGGGAAATCATGCTGCGCGTCACCAGCTTGGGTGCGGCGGCGCCCGGAATCAGCACCCCGCCGATCACCAGGTCGGCGTCGAGCACGGCCTCTTCGACACTGTGCGCGCTGGAGTACACGGTATTGATGCGGTTGCCAAACACCAGATCGAGCTGGCGCAGGCGGTCCACGCTCTTGTCGAGCACCGTCACCCGCGCGCCCATACCCACCGCCATTTGCAGCGCGTGCGTGCCGACCACACCGGCGCCGATGATCACCACATGGGCCGCAGGCACACCGGGCACGCCGCCGAGCAGGATCCCCAGGCCGCCCTTGGATTTTTCCAGATGCGCCGCACCGGCCTGCACCGCCATGCGCCCGGCCACTTCACTCATGGGCGCCAGCAGCGGCAGACCGCCACCGGGGCCGGTAATGGTTTCGTAGGCAATACACACGGCGCCCGACTTGATCAGGGCAGCGGCCTGCTCCGGATCGGGTGCCAGGTGCAGGTAGGTGTACAGAATCTGCCCGGGACGCAGCATGGCGCACTCCTGCGGCTGCGGCTCCTTGACTTTGACAATCATGTCAGCCTGGGCAAACACCGTCGCCACATCGGCCGCCAGCGTGGCGCCCGCCGCCTCGTATTGCGCGTCGCTCAGACCGATGTCGGCGCCAGCGCCGCGCTGCACCAGCACCTGATGGCCGTGCGTGGTGAGCTCACGCACGCTGGCCGGGGTCAGGCCGACGCGGTATTCATGGTTCTTGATTTCTTTGGGTAGTCCGACCAGCATGTTGTTCTCCAGAATAGTTGTAAAGGGCGGCCGTGCGCAGGTTGACGGCCGTATTCATGGCGGACTTCATCCGTCGATGAACGCAAATATTTTCGGACTTCAATGGCAGCTTGGGGTGGTTTGGAAAGGCTTTCATCAATCATTAGTTATGTGAATGAAAACTCGATTAGTCTTATTTTTGTGGAAATGAAATGCCTTTTGCCAGACACTGCAATTTTTCACCAACAAGCTACTCCCCATGTCCCATCAGGCTGACTTCATCATCATTGGCGGCGGTATTGCCGCTGCTTCGGTCGCTTACTGGCTGGCGCCGCACGGACGCGTCATTGTGCTGGAGCGCGAGTCGCAGCCGGGTTACCACGCCACCGGACGCTCGGCCGCGATCTTCATGGAAAGTTATGGCACGGCGCAAGTGCGCGCCCTCACCATGGCGAGCCGGGCTTTCCTGCAAGCGCCTCCCGAGGGCTTCAGCGAGCACCCCTTGCTGTCGCCGCGCGGTGCGTTGCTGGTGGCCGCGCCGGGGCAAGAGGCCTTGCTGGCCGAAAAATGGGACACCATGCACACCCTGATTCCCAATACCCAGCTGCTTGACCGCGCCGCGACCTGTGCGCTGGTGCCCGCGCTGCGCCCGGAACTGGTAGCGGGCGCGGTGTATGAGCCCGATGCCGCCGACATGGACGTGGACGCGCTCTTACAGGGTTATCTGCGCGGGTTGCGCCGCGCCGGTGGTTCTTTGATTTGTGATGCCGAGGTCACCGCGCTGGAACACGCCGGCGGGCGCTGGCGGGTGCAGGCCGGCGGCGTCAGCTACGAGGCCCCGGTGGTGCTCAATGCCGCCGGCGCCTGGGCCGATGAAGTGGCCGGCATGGCGGGCGTGCAGCCGATCGGCCTGGAGCCGCGTCGGCGCTCGGCCTTCATTTTTGCGCCGCCGGCAGAATTCACCACCGCCCAGTGGCCCATGGCCATCGGCATGAGCGAGGACTGGTATTTCAAGCCCGAAGCGGGCCTGTTGCTGGGCTCGTCCGCCAATGCCGACCCGACGCTGCCGCAGGACGTGCAGGCCGAAGAGATGGACGTGGCGCTGGGTATGTACCGCATCGAGGAGGTCACGACTTTAAGCATCCGCCGGCCCACGCGCACCTGGGCCGGGCTGCGCTCGTTCGTGGCCGATGGCGACCTGGTTGGCGGCTTCGCCACCGAGCCGAGTGGTTTTTTCTGGGTTGCCGCGCAAGGCGGCTACGGCATCCAGACCTCGGCCGCCATGGGCGAAGCCTGCGCCGCCCTGGTGCGCGGCCTGCCTTTGCCGGAGCACATTGCGGCCCATGGCCTGTCCCCTGAGATGCTGGCACCGCAGCGGCTGTTGGCTCAGCAAGCCAAGGCGTTGGAAGTGGAGGCGGTTTCCGCTTGAGGCGCACGCCGTCAACCTGATGCTATAAAAATAATAGACTCTAACGCAGACGGGACGAGGGCTACAGCCCTGTTTCGTCTTTATCCCTGCCGAATCTTGCGCACCAGCGCGGTGGTCGAGTAGCCGTCCACAAACGGCAGCGCCAGCGCCCGTCCGCCATAGGCCTGCACCACCTGGGTTTCAGCCAACTTGCTCATGTCGTAGTCCCCGCCCTTGACCAGAATGTCGGGCTTGATCTGCGTGATCAGGGCCAAAGGCGTGTCTTCGTCAAACCAGGTCACCAGGCTGGTCGCGGCCAGCGCGGCCATGACCAGGGCGCGGTCCGCCTCGTTGTTGAGCGGGCGGTCCGGCCCCTTGCCCAGGCGCCGGGCGGAGGCGTCGGTGTTGAGCGCCACCAGCAGACTGGCCCCCAGCGCGCGCGCCTGCGCCAGATACAGCACATGGCCGCGGTGCAGCACGTCAAACACGCCGTTGGTAAACACCAGCGGTCGGGGTAGCTGGGCCAGGCGGGCCAGCAGTTGGGCTGGCGCACAAATCTTGTCGGTCAGGGCCGCGATGCCGCTAACGGCGGAAATAGGGGGTTTGTTGCGCATGACTTTGATGCTAGCAGGCTCGCCACATCCTGTAAGCTCATGCTGGCCAGCGTTTGGGGTCGGACGACCCCGCGCTCACCAGATTTTTGCGTGCATGGGCATAATCCACCACTTCATGAACCTCGTTACTGTCAGCATCGACTCTGTTCTCATTGGTCGGCCGCTGCCGTTTTCGTTGTGGGACGAGAGCGGCGTCCTGTTGGCGCCCAAGGGTTTTGTGGTGAAGAGCCGGGCCGATCTGGACTCCATCAGCGACAAACGCGGCCAGCTGTTCATGGACGCGGCCGACTCCGAGTCCTATCAACGCGCCTATGTTGGCAAGCTTCACAGTCTGGTGCGCCAGGAAAAGCCCCTGGGGCAAATTGCAGAGAGCCAGTTTTCCACCTTTGAACTGGAAAACAGCCGCGCCACCCGCGATAGCACCGGCACCGATGAGCCCGATTGGCTGGACCTGCAGGGGCAAACCCAGACCATGCTGCTGGATGTCAATCCGGCGAGTTTTTGCGCCCGCCTGGACAAGTTGCAGGCCCAGCTGAGCCGGCATTTGCGCCAAAACCCGGACGGCACCCTGTTTGCCCTGATTCACCTCACGGGTAGTGAGATGCAGCTCTACAGCGCCACCCACGCCATGCTGGTGAGCGCCATGTGCAGTCTGGCCGCGCGTGAGGTGCTGAAATGGCCCGCCGCGCTGGAGACGCTGCTGGCCAAGGCGGCGCTGACCATGAACATCGGCATGACCGACCTGCAGAACCGTCTGGCCATGCAAACGACCGAGCCGAGCCCCGAGCAGCGCGCGGCCATCGACGAGCACGCGGCGCTTGCCGTGACCTTGCTCAAACAGCTGGGCATCACCGCCCCGCTCTGGCTGGAGGCAGTTCTTCACCACCACACCAAAACGCCGGGCCCGCTGGCGGGGCGCAGCGAGGGTCAGCGCATCGCGCGCCTGATCCAGCGCGCTGACATGTTTGCGGCCTGTCTGGCGCCGCGCGCGTCGCGCCCGGCCAAGTCGCCTGCCAACGCCATGCAGGCCAGTTATTTTGATGAAAACCGCCAGATTGACGAAGCCGGCGCGGCGCTGATCAAGGCCGTGGGCATTTACTCGCCGGGCACCTATGTGCGCCTGGCAACCGACGAGATCGCGGTGGTGATCAAGCGCGGCGCCAACACCACCACCCCGCGCGTGGCCGTGGTGATCAACCGCAGCGGCATGCCCACGGGCGAGCTCATTGTGCGTGACACCAGCAAGCGCGAATTTCGCATCGTTATCGGGGTGGCGCAACGCGACGTCAAGGTAAAAATCAACCTGGAACGCCTGCTCGCCTTGACCAAGCTACCCAGCACCGACCGTCCCTGGTAGCGGGCGCTTGTGCCTGTTAAACCGGGCGCGTATCGGCGAAACTGGGGCGCAGCATCAGCTTGTCATACAGCTTGAGCAAGTTGGGGTGGTCACTGCGCCAGTCGATGTCCGGAAAGCGGAAATCGAGATAACCCAGCGTGACGCCGACGGCAATGTCGGCCAGGCTCAGGTAGATGCCGGCACAAAAAGGTTTGTCGCCCAGCCCCAGGCTCATGGCCTTGATACAGACTTGCACCTTGCCCAGTTGGCGATCAATCCAGGCCGTGCTGCGCTGCGCCTTGGTGCGCCCACCCCAGGTGGCCTCCAGCCGCGCCAAAATGGCGGCGTCCAGCACGCCATCGGCCATCGCCTCCCAGGTCTTGACCTCGGCGCGTTCCCGGCCCACGGCGGGAATCAGCTTGCCCACGGGTGACAGGGTGTCGAGGTATTCCACAATCACGCGTGAGTCAAAAATGGCTTCGCCACCCTCCATGACCAGGCATGGCACCTTGCCCAGCGGGTTGGACTCGGCAATCGAGGTCTGCGGCGCCCACACATCTTCCGTGACAAATTCGTAGTCAAGTTTCTTTTCCGCCATGACGACGCGTACTTTGCGTACATAGGGGCTGGTGTGGGATCCGATTAATTTCATGGGCTGGAGTTGCGGTCAGGCGGCGGTCTTAAGGGCTTGATTCTATACAGCAGCCTTCA
Source organism: Rhodoferax ferrireducens T118 (assembly GCF_000013605.1). Classification (NCBI taxonomy): domain Bacteria; kingdom Pseudomonadati; phylum Pseudomonadota; class Betaproteobacteria; order Burkholderiales; family Comamonadaceae; genus Rhodoferax; species Rhodoferax ferrireducens. The sequence goes on along the minus strand of NC_007908.1, from coordinate 4,514,734 downwards.
TTCTGGCTGACGCCGGTGCGCGAGGCGGGCGCACACTTTACAATTTGCCCATGAACTTTTCATCAATCTCAGCCCTGTCGCCACTGGATGGCCGCTATTGCGCCAAACTTGCCAAATTGCGCCCCATCATGAGTGAGATGGGCTATATGCAGCGCCGCGTGCAGGTCGAAGTGGCCTGGTTCATCGCTCTGAGCGACTGCGGTTTCGCCGAATTCAAGCCCTTGACTCCCGGCGCACGCACTTACTTGCTGGGCCTGGTCAAGAATTTCTCTGAAGCTGACGGTGACGCCATCAAGGAGATCGAGAAAACGACCAACCACGATGTCAAGGCGGTGGAATACTGGATCAAGTCCAGGTTTGAAGCCCGTCCCGAGCTGCTCGCGGCCCAGGAGTTTGTGCACTTTGCCTGCACCAGCGAAGACATCAACAACACCAGCCATGCATTGCAGCTTAAAGCCGGGCGCGATCTGGTGCTGTTGCCCGCGCTCGATGCCGTCATCGCCAAACTGCGCGAGATGGCGCATGCCTTTGCCGACGTGTCCATGCTCAGCCGCACCCATGGCCAGACCGCCAGTCCGACCACCGTGGGCAAGGAAATTGCCAATGTGGTGGTGCGCCTGGTGGCAGCGCGCGAAAAAATCGCCAGCATCAAGCTGTTGGCCAAGATGAATGGCGCGGTGGGCAACTTCAACGCGCATCTGTCGGCCTGGCCCGACTTTGACTGGGAAGCCTTCAGCCGCAGGGTCATCGAGACCCCGACGCCGCTTGGCCTGGGCCTGACGTTTCAGCCCTACAGCATCCAGATTGAACCGCACGACTACATGGCCGAGCTGTTCGACGCGGTGGCGCGCACCAACACCATCCTGATCGACTGGGCGCGCGATGTCTGGGGCTATGTGAGCCTGGGTTACTTCAAGCAGCGCCTGCGCGAGGGCGAGGTCGGCTCCAGCACCATGCCGCACAAGGTCAATCCGATTGATTTCGAGAACGCCGAGGGCAACCTGGGCCTGGCCAATGCGCTCTTGCGCCATCTGAGTGAAAAGCTGCCGATTTCCCGCTGGCAGCGCGACCTGACGGACAGCACCGTGCTGCGCAACATGGGCGTGGCGATGGGCTACGCGGTGCTGGCCTACCAGTCGCTCGCTACCGGCCTGGGCAAGCTGGAGATCAACGAGGTCGCCATTGCCGCCGACCTGGACGCCTCGTGGGAAGTGATGGCGGAGCCGATCCAGACCGTGATGCGCCGCTTTGGTTTGCCGCAACCCTACGAGCAGCTCAAGAAGTTCACCCGCGGTGAACCGATGACGCGCGAACTGATGCAGGGCTTTATTGCCAAGCTGGAGATACCGCAGGCTGAGAAGCAACGCCTGCTGGCCATGACGCCGGGCAGCTACACCGGCATGGCGGCCGAGCTGGCCAAACGGGTATGACCCCCACGCTCGGCACTTCGTGCCCTCCCTGTCCCTCGAGTGGGCTGATCCGTCTTGGGACGGCCCGGCGCCTGATCTGATGGCCATCAAATCCACCATCTTCAAAGCCAGCCTGCAAATCGCCGACATCGACCACGCCTACTACGCTGATCATTTGCTCACGCTGGCGCGGCATCCGAGCGAGACCGACGAGCGCATGATGATTCGGCTGTGCGCGCTGGCGCTGCAGGCGCATCAGCTGCAAACCGTGTGCGGCGGCGACGGCACGCTGGCGTTTGGCGCGGGGCTCTCGGACCCGAACGAGCCCGACGCCTGGCTGCGCGACTACACCGGCCTGACCCGGCTCTGGATCGAAGTCGGCCAGCCCGAAGACAAGCCGCTGCTCAAGGCGTGCAACAAGGCCGACGCGGTGGTGCTGTACTGCTTCAACCACGCCGCCGAGGTCTGGTGGCGCAGCATGGAGGCCAAGCTGGCGCGGCCGCAAAACCTGAGCGTCTGGCGTATCCCCACCGTTGCGGCGCAAGCGCTGATCCCGATGGCACAGCGCAACATGCAGCTGCAGGCCACCATTCAGGAAGGCGTGCTGATGCTGGGTGACGGCACGCTCAACGTGAACATTGAGCCCATCCGCTGGAAATAAGTGCCAAATCGGGCGCTAGCCCCCGTGCTTAGGTCGTTGGATGCTATTAATTTAATTGTGGACCGGTCGAGTCCATCGACCGGCTCAGCGCTTCCGGGGCGCCGCTGGTGGGCCGCTAAGATGAGGGACTTCACAAGCCAACCTCTGTAAACCCACCATGACCGCTCCCCGCCTGCTGAACAAAGTTTCCCTCATCACCGGTGCCGCCCAAGGCATCGGCCTGGCCACCGCCCTCAAGTTTGCCGCCGAGGGCGCCATCGTCATCGTCTGCGACATCAAACAGGCGGGCGTGGACGAGGCCGTGGCACAGTGCCGCGCCCTGGGCGCCACGGCAGCGGGTTTTGTGGCGGATGTGACCCAGCGCACCACGATTGACGCCCTGGTGGCGAGTGTGAAGGCGCAGTTTGGCCGTATCGACGTGCTGGTCAACAACGCGGGTATCACGCAAGACGCGCGCCTGCAAAAAATGACGCTGGAACAGTTTGACCGCGTCATCGACGTCAACCTGCGCGGCGTCTTTCATTGCGCGCAGGCCGTGGCCGACCTCATGGTGGCGCAGGGCAGCGGCGTGATTCTGAATGCCAGCTCAGTGGTGGGTATTTATGGCAATTTTGGCCAGACCAATTACGCCGCCACCAAGTTTGGCGTGATCGGCTTCACCAAGACCTGGAGCCGCGAGCTGGGCCCCAAGGGCATCCGCGTCAACGCGGTGGCGCCCGGTTTCATCACCACACCGATGGTGGCGGCCATGCCCGAAAAAGTGCTGCAGGACTTGCAGGCCAAAGTGCCGCTCAAACGCCTGGGCAAGCCCGAGGAAATTGCCAACGTCTACGCCTTTTTGGCCAGCGACGAGGCCAGTTATATCAACGGCGCGGTGATTGAAGTCTCGGGCGGCATGTCGCTCTGAGGCGCCAGTCAGACACACCAGTCGGCTGGCGAGACTGAAAGGACCACCATGAAGATCAAGTCTGAAGCTTTCCAGGTCAAGGAAGGCGAAAAGGTCAACCTCAAGAAGTGGCCGACGCTGGTGAAACCCGCCTACAAGTCAAGGCATGAATATGAAAAACTCCTCGCCGATCAGGTGGCGGAGCTCAGCCAACTGCAGCAACTGCAGTACGCCTCCAACCGTTATGCGGTGTTGTTGATATTTCAGGCCATGGACGCAGCCGGAAAAGATGGCGCCATCAAGCATGTGATGTCCGGCATCAATCCCCAGGGATGCCAGGTGTTCAGCTTTCAGCATCCCAGCGCCGAAGAACTGGACCATGATTTTTTGTGGCGCACCACGCAGGCCCTGCCGGAACGCGGCCGGATCGGCATCTTCAACCGCTCCTATTATGAAGAAGTGTTGATCGTGCGGGTGCATCCAGAGATCCTGCGGGCGCAGCAGCTGCCGGATGACTTGCAGGACGGGAAAACCATCTGGCAGGAGCGCTACCGCTCCATCATGGGCCTGGAAAACCATCTCTACCACAATGGAACACGGATCATCAAGTTCTTCCTGCACCTGTCAGAAGAGGAGCAGCGCAAGCGCTTTCTGGCCCGTATTGACGAGCCAGAAAAAAACTGGAAATTCAGTGCTGCCGACATCGAAGAGCGCAAATTCTGGCCCCAGTACATGCAGGCCTATGAGGCGTGCCTGAGCGCCACGAGTTCGAAAATTGCGCCCTGGTACGTGGTGCCCGCCGACGACAAGGAGAATGCGCGGTTGATTATTTCCCGGATTGTTCTCGATACTTTCAGTTCGCTCAACATGCGCTACCCCGAAACCGACGCCAAGCGCCGGCAGGAATTGCAGTCGATCCGCGAGCAATTGATGAAGGAAGCGCCTGACAGCCACTGAAGAGGCACCAGGCCCTGGCGCTGATCAACCAGGCGTTTTTTTAATCGCTCGCTCGGCATATTTGTTGAAACGCCAGGCCGTGCCCACCCGTGTGATGCGGCGCCAGATCTGGCGCTTCTCGGCCGGGCGTAGCGCCGTCCAGTGCTGCACCTCGGCAAACGTGCGGCCGCAGCCCTTGCATTCTTCATCGCCCTGGCTGGTCGAGCAGATGGCAATGCAGGGTGTGTCGGGCGTGCTGTCGTACCAGGCCAGCCAGGCCTGCAGGGCGGCCTGCGACAGGGTGAACTCATCGACTTCGACCACATGCTGGAACACCATCGCGGCATAGACTTCGGCCAGCGCGCGGGTGGGTGTGGCCAGCGCGCCCTCCAAGCTGGCGGGCGCGAGGGCGCGCCAGTAGTTGATGGCGGATTCGATGTCGGTGATGTGGATGCCGGTCATGGGGAGCGGATCATAGCGGGGCCGAAGCGCGCCGCGCTTAACCCCAAGGGTCATCCGCCATCAAAAGCGCCGAAACAACCCAGCGGCGATTTAATGGTCAAATCCGCGCCGCAAGGGGACTGACGCCCTGTGGCTGCAGCGCATGTGAAGGTCGGTTCAAGCCGCGCCCAAGGGTCTCGCACCGCCGCGTTGATCCACAAAAAAATATTGAAAGGTTTTCCATGGAATTGTTTTCTGCCGCCTGGTGGTCCGCCCTGCTGGCCATTGTTTTGATCGACCTGGTGCTGGCCGGTGACAACGCCATCGTCATTGCGCTGGCGGCACGTAATTTGCCGGCCCGGCTCAGGACCAAAGCCATTGTGTGGGGCACCGTGGGTGCCATTGTGGTGCGCTCGGTCATGACGGTGGGTGTGGTCTGGCTGCTCAGGATTCCCGGCCTGATGGGGGTCGGCGGTCTGGGGCTGGTGTGGATTGCCTACCAATTGCTGGCCGAGGGCGAGGGCAAGGAACACGACGGCCCGGTGGTCAGCACCTTTTGGGGCGCCATGAAAACCATCATCGTCGCCGATGCCCTGATGGGGGTGGACAACGTGCTGGGCGTGGCCGGGGCCGCGCACGGCGCCTTTGACCTGGTCATCATCGGTCTGCTCATCAGCGTGCCGATTGTGGTGTTTGGCAGCACGGTGGTGCTGAAACTGGTCGAGCGTTTTCCGGCCATCATCCAGATCGGCGCGGCCGTGCTGGCCTTTACCGCCGCCAAAATGATCGTCAACGAGCCGCTGCTGGCCAGCCTGTTTGGCCACGCCAGCCAGCCGCTGGAGGCGATTCAGCGCGTCGCCCGCTGGGCCACCTATGCCGTTGCGGTGATCGGGGTACTGGGCGCGGGCTGGTGGCGCCAGCGCCAGGCGAGCCCAGACTCGGCCGCTAAAATCCAGCCGTGACTGACCTACTCCCCGACCCCGACAGCAAAATCGAACAAGCCCGACTGTGGCGCGACAACGGCTGGACCGCCCGCGTGATCAAGAACGAAGACGACGATGGCTGGGCCGTGGCCATGATCAAGGACGGCGAACCCGAGCCTGCCTTGATTGGCCCGTGGACCATGGGGCGCGACAAGAAGAACCCGAAGCCGCTGGATGGCAATGCCTTTAATACGCTGGTCAAGACCGCTGCCGAGTTTGTGCGCCGCCACGAGCAGCAGCTGCACGCCACGCTGCACCAAAGCATCATCGTGACGGCCAAAAATGCCCGCGTGACCGTGTCGCTTGACATCGTGCCCGATGACGACAACCCTTCTGCCACCTTGACGGCGCAGGATGAGGCTGGGACTGAGTTGGCGCAGCTGCGGGTGTCGCCGGGCTTCAAGCTCAATCGCACCAGCGCCACGGCCTGGGCGGACGGCGGTTTCCAGAAGCCCTGAAAGAAATAAAAAAAGCGACGGGCCAGACTTGAAAGCATGGCGGGGCGTTGACAACCGTCATGCCTTGCCCGCTGTCGGGTGCTATTCTTGCGCCATGAAACTCATCACCAAATGGCTGCTCAGTGCCGCCGCCCTGCTCGCCGTGGCTTATCTTTACAGCGGGGTTGTCGTCGACAGCTTCGGGGCTGCGCTGATTGCCGCGTTGGTCATTGGCCTGTTCAACATGCTGTTGCGCCCGGTGCTGGTGCTGCTGACGCTGCCGGTGACGGTGATCACGCTCGGGCTCTTTCTGTTTGTCATCAACGCGCTGATGTTCTGGTCCGCCGCGGGTGTGCTCAGTGGCTTTCACGTGCGCGGCTTTGGCGCGGCGCTGTGGGGCTCGCTGATCTACTCGGCGTTTGGCGTCGTGATCGACTCAGCGATCGAGCGTCTGTTCTTTAAGCAGTGATTGCACCTGCCGTTGGCGCGTGTCGATGATGGACTCGTCGATGTGGTCGGCCGCTGCCTGGCTCGGGCTGGCGCCCCCGTTCGCTTGTCCCTGACCGCTGTGCTGCTGGTGTGAAAACGCCTGCGCCGCCTTGAAGCGGTCCACCGCCGCCGCGTAATCCAGCCGTGCCACCTGGGCTTCGGCGTCCGCACGCAGGGCGCGCAGGGTCTGGTGCTGCGCGCCCTGCAGACTTGACAGCAGCTGCCAGGCCTGCGCATCGTGCGGATGGACCGTGACCCAGGTTTGCAGGCGCACCGCGACAGCCGCGATCGTGGCGCTGCCGCCAGCCGGGTCAGTCTGCCCAGCCGGGCCCGCCTGCAGGGCGATCTGCGCCGCCAGCAGCAGTTCCGGGCGCCGCGTGGTCGATGCCTGATCCTGCGCGGTGACCGCACCGGGCGCGGCCGCTGCGGTGAGGATGGTGTTCAAGGCGGTTTGCGCGCCGGCGGCATCACCCGCGCGCAAGGCGATTTCGGCCTGCAGCAGCCGCGCCAGGCGCGTCGCGCTGGCATCGCCCGTCACCAAGCCACGCAAGTGCTCCAGGTCGATGCGTGCCTGGGCAAAGTCGCGCAACTGGCTGGCGGCCAGCGCGGCGCCGTACCAGACGCCCGCCTGCCGGGGCGCAGCCTGGGTGCTCAGGCCGGCACTGCCAGCCTCGGCCTGCCAAGTCCGCAGCGCGTCGACGTCGGCGTTGGACAGCACCCGGGCGCGCGCCGCCACCAGGGCGTGCTCCAGCGTTAGCGTGGCTTTGACCGGCCCTGGCGCAGCCAGGCCCTGCCGCGCCTGCATGTCGGCGATGCGCTCGGTCGTGAGCGGGTGGCTGCGCAGGTAAGGGTAGGCGCCGTTGTCGGTGAGGCGCGAGGCCTGTTGCAGCTTGTCAAACATCGTGACAAAGCCCTGCCCTTTGAAGCCGGCCTCGGTCATGATGCCAAAGCCCACGCGGTCGGCCTCGCGCTCCATGTCGCGCGAGAAATTGAGCTGGTTTTGCGCCGCCACCGCCTGACCGCCCACGATCAGCGCATTGCCGGCATCGGCACTTTTGCCCGCCGCCAGTGCACCCAGCACCATGGCGCCAATCATCCAGGGTGCCATTTGCCCCTGCTTGGCCATCAGGCGCGAAATATGGCGCTGCGTGACGTGGCTGAGTTCGTGCCCCAGGACCGAGGCCAGTTCGTCGCGGTTGCTGACCACGGCAATCAGCCCCAGGTGCACACCCAGGTAGCCGCCCGGCAGGGCAAAGGCGTTGACCGTGCGGTCGCGGCCCAGCATGACCTCCCAGGCAAAACGCTCGGCCAGTTCGGGCGACAGGTCGCCACGCGCGCGCGCCGCCGCCAGCAGCGGTTGCCAGACGCCCTGCACGTACTCGGCCAGCACCGGGTCGTCCAGGTAGTCCGGGTCGCGGTAGATTTCACGCGCGATGCGATCCCCCAGGCGGCGCTCGTTGCTGCTGCTCATGTCGCTGGTGTCGCCCAGTGTCGGGATCTGGGCACCCGTGGACTGGGCGCGTGCCGGGCTCAGGTCGGTCATGCCAAAAGCTACTATAACGATAGCTAACAACGCTTTGTTGACGGGGGCCATAGCCTTGTTTGATGTAATATTTTTGATCAAAATAAATACCGTCGGTGTAATTTCAGTGGGCAGCAGCGTGGTGACAGGATGGCAAGGTTCGGTCGCTCAACGTGGGGCGGGTCTCCTCAGACCCGACAGGCCAGCGTGTGCATCGTATGATGCGCGGCGAAGATGAAGGTTCTGTCAAGTTGGCGCCCGCCCGTAATTTTTAACTGTAACGAATTTCTTCCATGAACGCACTCACCCATTTTGACGCCCAGGGCCAGGCCCATATGGTGGACGTGGCCGGCAAGGCCGCGACCCACCGCATCGGCATCGCCGGTGGCCGCATTGAGATGCTGCCCAGCACGCTGGCCATCATTGAGGCCGGCACGGCGAAGAAAGGCGATGTGCTGGGCATTGCACGCATTGCCGGCATCATGGCGGCCAAGAAAACCAGCGAGCTGATCCCCTTGTGCCATCCGCTGGCACTGACCCGGGTTGCTATTGATTTTGAAACCGACCAAGCCGATGAGACGCGGGCCAGCAGCATCTTCTGTACCGCAACGGTGGAGACCGTGGGCGCCACCGGCGTCGAGATGGAGGCGCTCACCGCTGTGCAGGTGGCGCTCTTGACCATTTACGACATGTGCAAGGCGGTGGACCGCGGCATGGTGATGACGGGCATCAAGCTGCTGGAGAAACACGGCGGCAAGTCCGGCAGTTTTGTCAACGGCACTTAAGTCTTTGCTATAGAGGGGATGTTCTGCCTCTCTTGAGACTGCGGCCCGACTGAAGTACACACGCTTGCGCGAAGACCTGTATCAATTGTCCGCTGGCTTGAGCGTGGTCAGCCCGAGGCTTTCCCAATCCTGCATACCACCGCGATACCAGAGGATTTTGTGTACCGGATCGCCAATTTCCGTACATCAATCGACTCCTTGAAGGTGGCAAAAATATAGGCTGAACGCCGCGATCTGCCTTTGACGAACCGGGCCGGGCTTTTCTGGCAGACGGCACGAAGAACTGACACACATCGAAATGCCCGCGCAACCCATCCGTATCAGCACCGCTAGCGCGGGCACGGCGCGAGCTCCCTTCGGTACATTGCACTTGACTTTGCGCCATCCGGTTGGCGTTGTCTGTGCGCCAGCGAACACGTCGGGAGATCCTTTCTTGAGCTGGCCGAAGTCCAGCGCTGGCCAGCGCACAGACTTCAGACCGGGAAGTGTCTAAGCTATTGACATTTGTCTACCGTCGTCGTGCCATGTGATCGCGCGGCCGGAGCCTCGACCGGTGAGGAGTTCCCTTTGCAAGCTTTGATCAACGCCCTTTCTCAGCACCCCCTGCTGGCACTCGCTGCGGTGTTCGCTGCGTCCCTGCTGGAGGCGGTGGCCGTGATCGGCACCGTCATCCCGGGCAGTTCGGTGGTGGTGGTTGGCGGCGTGCTGGTCGGCCTTCAGGTCCTTGACCCATGGTGGGCCGCGCTGGCGGCCGTTACTGGCGCCACGCTGGGCGACGGCATGAGCTACTGGCTCGGTCGTCATTATCACGAGCGGCTTTTGAACCTGTGGCCGCTGAAAAAGTATCCCGCGCTTTTTGAGAGTGGGCAGGCGTACTTCACGCGAAACGGCGGCAAGAGTGTGTTCCTGGGCCGGTTCCTCGGGCCGGTGCGGGCCATCGTGCCAGTCGTCGCGGGCATGTCCGACATGCCGGCGCCCAGGTTCATGGTGGTGAACGTCCTGTCCGCCATCGCCTGGGCCGGCGTGCACCTGCTGCCCGGTGTGCTGTTCGGCGCTTCGCTGCAACTTGCCGGCGCGGTCAGTTCACGTCTGTTGATCCTGTTGCTCGGATTGGTGGCGACCGTGTGGCTGTGCGCCGTGCTGTTGCGCCTGGCCCGTCGAAGGGTCTGGCCGCTGGTCATCCGCTGGCGCGATCACGCGGTGGCCTGGGCACGCGCAAGACCCGGCGTGTTGCCGCGCGTCATCCTGTCGCTGCTCGACCCTGCGCGGGCGGAGTCGCTCGGGCTGCTCATCGCGGCCTTGCTGCTGCTGGGCGGGGCCTGGATGTTTCTTGGCATCCTGGAAGATGTGCTGTCGAACGACCCGCTGGTGCAGTTCGACCACGTCGTGTTCACCGCCTTGCAGCAGCTGCGCAGCGCCTGGGCCGACCGGCTGATGATCACCGCCACCGAACTCGGCAGCACGCCGGTCGCGTTCGCCGTGATCGCTGCGGTGGCGCTGCTGCTCGCACTGAAGCGGTGCTGGCGCACGCTGGCCTATTGGTTGACGGCCGTCGGCTTTGCCCAGGCGCTGGTCTGGATCCTGAAGCTGACGCTGGGGCGGGCCCGGCCCATCACCATGTACGCTGGCATGGAGCAGTTCTCCTTTCCGAGCGGGCACGCCGCGTCCAGCATCGTGCTGTACGGGTTCCTGGCGGTGCTGCTCGCGCGGGGCAAGTCGCCCCGGGTCAGGTCGGCCATCACGCTGGTGGTGGTGCTGCTGGTCGGGCTCGTCTCGTTCTCGCGCCTGTACCTCGGGGCGCACTGGCTGTCGGACGTGCTTGCCAGCCTGAGCCTGGGCACGGCCTGGGTCGCGCTGCTGAGCATGGCCTATTTGCAGCATGTGCGCGGTGAGCGCCTGCCGGCCCGGGCCCTGTCGCTCACCGCGCTGGGGGCGCTGGTGCTGGCCGGCGCGGGCGTGGTGGCGACGCACCGGGCCGCGGATGTCATCCGCTATGCACCTCGCCAGGCCGGCGCCACCGTCACGCTCTCTGATTGGCCGTCCGGGGGATGGCTGCGCCTGCTGGCCCGCCGAACCGAGGTGGATGGTGATTACGAGGAGCCGCTGGCGCTGCAATGGGCCGGTACGGCGGACCGGATCGAGCAGGTGCTGCAGGCCGGCGGATGGCAGCGGCCGCCGCCCTGGGCGTCGCGTGCGGCGCTGTTGTGGTTGTTGCCGTCCTCGCCGGCCGGACAGCTCCCGGTGCTGGCCAAGTTTCACCAGGGCGAGGCGCCCACCATGAGTTTTGAGCAGGAACTGGACCCGTCCCAGCGCCTGGTGATCCGCCTTTGGCGCTCGTCCTACAGCGTCAACACGGCAAACAACCCCGCTGCGCCCTTGTGGGTCGGCATGGTTACGCGTGAACGGTTGACGCATCCGGCAGGCCTGCTCACGCTGGCCAGGACCGACCCGGACTTCGCCGCGTCGACGGCACAATTTGCCATGCTGCTGCAGACCCACAAGGTGGCTGTGACGATCAGGCACCGGGACGCGCTGGCGGTGTTGCTCCTTCAGTGAGCCGGGGCCGCCCAGTGCCACCGCAGCACCCTGCAGATCAGGCGGGTATTTGTCAACGGTGTCCACCACGCGCTCCGACACTACAGCGAAGGCTTCGTCGAGCGTGCAGCACAGCTCACATCAGCCAGCCAAGTGAGCGTTTCTCATTCGAGTTGGTCTTCGGTCATGGTGTGCCTTGAGGCTGGCCTTGCAAAACCGCGTTCAGAGCCAGATTGACGTAATAGTTGCCGCGCCCGATTTTTTGTTTTTGCACAAAACCGCCTTCGCTCAAAGCCTCCAGATACTTGGTTGCTGTCAGGCGTGACACCTGCAAGTCCCGCTGCACGAAGTCGATTTTCGTGTACGGGTGCATGAACAGGTTGTTGATCAAATCCTGGCTGTAAAACTTGTAGCCGGCGCGAATACGCTGCTTGTAATCGAACAGCGCCGTCTTGATGGCCTGCACGGTGGTGATGGTTTGACCGGCGGTTTGCTCCACCGCCTCCAGCAGGTACAGCACCCAGTCTTCCCAGGCATCGTCCTCGCGCACGCTTTGCAGCAGCCGGTAATAGTCTGCCTTGTGGCGCACGATGTGCTGGCTGAGGTACAGCACCGGAATGTCGAGCAAGCCTTCTTTCACCAGGTACAGCACATTCACAATGCGCCCGGTGCGGCCATTGCCATCGTAAAACGGGTGGATGCTCTCGAACTGGTGGTGGATCAGCGCCATCTTGATCAGCGGGTCGGCGTCAAACAAGTCCGCGTCGTTCATGAAGCGCTCCAGGCCGCGCATCAGTTCGATGATTTCCACCGGATCTTGCGGTGGTGTGTAGATGGTTTGCCCGCCGCCGTTCTTCAGCGCCGTGCCGGGCAGTTTGCGAAAACCTGCGTTGTTACGCTCCAGCTCGCCCTGAATCTGGATGATGTGGTTGCAGCTTAATAAGCCACTGGTGCGTACCAGTTCGAACCCGACCCGCAAGGCTTGGCGGTAGCGCAACACCTCTTTGGCCGCCGGGCTGGCAAAGGCTTCGGGCAGCACATCGTCCTTGAACAGCTCGTCATGCGTGGTGACGATATTCTCAATCTCGGAACTGTCCTTGGCCTCTTGCAGCGCCAGCGTGTTGATCAGAATGCCCTGATTGGGAATGGAGGCTGCCATGCCCTTGAGCTCAGCCAGCTTGCGGCTGCTGCTGGCCAGCTTCTTGAGGATGGCGGGCGTCTCAAAGCGGGCGGGCTTGAGTTGTTCAAGCGGCGTGAGTGTGGGCATGGGCGACCTTGAAGGGAGCAACGTGTATGGAAATTAAAGGTTTCTTTACATGTTAGCCGGGATATGTATAGAAAATGCGATTTTCTATACATGTTGGATGTGATCTTGGGAGATCCTTAATCAAATTGGCCTGTAGCCTCGGCGGAATATTCGTTAGAAGCTATAAAAAGCATAGTAACTGTGGGCGTTGGGTTCATGTCAGTGCGGGTCAGCAAGCCCATGGTGTTCTCTGGATCAGCTTCAGTTTTGCCTTGTGAGGGTGCCGGAGGTCCCGCCTGCCCGGCTGTCGGGAAACGCCGCCTGGTAACGCAGCCGGTAAAACTGCGCCTCCTCAAGGCGTCCGAGCAGCGTGGCGCTGTCGATCAGCTTTTCAATCACGCGCGGCTCGGGAGAGAAGTGCAGCAAGTCCAGGGCCAATTGGTGCAGGTGCGCCGCATTGGCCGCTGTCAAAGGGGTGGTGGTGAGCTCGGCAAAACGCAGCTGGTCCTGAAATAGCCAACTGCTTTGAATCTTTGCTAGCGGCTGCGCGCGATAGGCCTCAGCGCGCATTTTGGGGCTCAGGTAAAACTGGCTGACGCGCTGATAGTCCCAGGCGGCGTACGCCACAAATACTATTATTAAGATAGCTACTAACGAAGACAGGACGGGGGTTAGTGGCTTAAAAGGCTTAAATGATTGGGGTGACAAGGGCGCTGCATGGCGCCACAGCAGCCACAGGCTCAGGCCAAACGCCACCTGGAACGGCCCGTACCACAGCGGGTACTCCAGCAGGCTATGCAGCAGGATCAAGGCCAGCACCGACCAGGCCAGTTGCCGCGTCGCGTCCAACTCACGCCAGGGTTTGGCGCGCAGGGTCAGCCACAGGCCGGTGCCGCACAGCGCCAGCGCCAGCGGCAGGCCCAACTCGACCGCCAGATGCAGCGGCAGGTTGTGGGCGTTGTCCAGAATGTCGCAAAAGCGCCGACCCGGGTAGAGCGTGATGAAGTGGGCGTAATCGAGCTCGCCCCAGCCCCAGCCGAACACCGGTCTTTGCGCGATCAGGTGCAGCACATTGCCCCACAAGGTCAGGCGGCTGGCGCAGTGCGGGTCACCCTGCTGCAGACGCGCCAGCATGCCACTGGCATGGAGATCCTGGCCCAACAACAGCGGCAATACCACTGCACCCACGGCGTAGGCCAGCACGGCCACCAGCAGCACCCGGCGCACGGCGGGCTGGCGCCAGCCACTGGTGCGCCAGACCCCGGCCAGCAGCGTCAACAGCAGCAATTGCACCATGCCGGTGCGCGACGAGGACGCCGCGTTGCCCAGCGCCAGCAAGGCTGCCGCCGCCAGCGGCGCTAGCGTGCGCCAGCCGAGGAACGATGAACGCGCGGCGCCATCACCCGTGGCGGATGTGACTGGACCCTGCGCCAGCCACCACCACAAGGCCGCCAGGCCGATATTGGTCAGCGTGGCAAACTGGTTGCGCTGGCGCAGGTTGGCATAGGCCTCGCCCAGGTTGGTGCTGTTGACCCAGGGCTCCAACGCGCCAGTCGCTCCAAAATACTGCAGCAAGCCCAGCAGCGCACTCAGCAGCGCCACCAGCAGCCAGGCGCTGGCAGCCAGTGCCGCCAGCTGGGCCGGGCGTGCCCGCGCCAGCCACGGCAGCATGACGGCGAAACCCGCCAGCGCGGCGAGCCAGGGCACGACGTTCGGCGTCGGTCCGGGTGAAAACGGATTCAGCCAAGGCAGCGCCAGGCCCAGGAAGGCCAATGCAGACAGCAGCGTGGGGCGGTGGATAGCGTGCGGCATTTTTATGATGTTTTAGGCCTCTAGCCCCCGTGTTCATTGCGCAGATAGCTACTATTTAGATAGTATATTCGAGCCTGCTCATGTGGGCGTCCAGCTCGCCTGGTTGCCGTTTCATTTTTGCGATGCCGTCGTCTCTGGTTGACAAGATGATTCATGGTGATTGAACTGGTGGGGGCACCGCAGCCGCGGGGCGTTCCCCTTGTTCGCATGATTTTTCGATCTGCCGTTGGGGCAGCGACAGCAGCCACGCCGTGTTGACCAATGCCACGTGGGTCAGCGCCAGCGGAAAATTGCCAAGCATGTCGCCGCTGCGCGGATCGAACTCCTCTGACAGCAGGCCGACGTCGTTGCACAGCGCAAGCAGCCGCTCAAACAGGGCCTCAGCTTCGTCGCGTCGGTCGATCAGCGCCAGGCTGTCGGCGAGCCAGAACGTGCACGGCAGGAAGGCGCCCTCGCCGGGTGGTAACCGGTCGACCCCGCTCGCCGTGGCGTAGCGCATCACCAGACCGTCAACCATGAGTTCGCGCTGGATCGCCTCGACCGTGCCGCGCACACGCGCATCGTCGGGCGGCAGGAAGCCAACCAGCGGGAT